>CAZMEH010000615.1:0-5221 GCA_964564885.1 uncultured Saprospiraceae bacterium
GTTTAAGAACTCATGCTAAAACAAGTTCACTAACTTCCATTAAATTCTAAACTAATGAATTACCTTAAATTTATTACAAATGTTATATTTCCTTTCCTTATTCTAGGAATGATGATCTATGTTTCTTCGACAACGGACAATGATGTTTTTTGCAAAAAAAAGAAAAAGATGTTAGCGAAAGAATTTTGTGGTAGCTTACTTAAAAAGAATATTAATTACGAATTTTCAGCTGCCCGAAACTTTCATATAGAGCATTTTGGGAAATTAAATTTTGGCATTGGATACGCTGATGACTACCTTTTTAATTTGATAGAAACAAGCGATACAATGTGTAAAAAGCTGAACTCTATGAATATGAGAATTTCTAAAAAAAATGGCGAAGTCATTAACTTTTTAATTGATTACAACTGTGAAGAATAACCTTTTTCTGAAACAATCTTCTTTATAAAAACTCTTCTCCTCTCCTAACCTCTATCTTCCAATTATCATCATAACAACTTGTTATTGAGCTGTTATCAAGCTGTTTAAACCAATTCAAATCTTAATCCTCGCCTTATTTTTTTATATAGTTTCATACTTATCGAATAGCAAATTAAAGTAATCAGATCGAAGACATGATAAACACAAGGTTTTATCTATCAACGGATTATTCTGCTGTTCGTACGAAGATTCATGTAAAAAAAATAAACATAAACCATACAACATCTAAAAGCAGTCAATCATCCTAAATAAAACGCCTTTGGTCGATAGTTCCCTAACTTATGTAACAAATAAAGCAACCATTCGTCTTTTAGTTGTCTTTACAAAAGGAGATAACTATTTGATTTTCAAACTATTACATTTCACATCGCAATCCGTTTTATAAAAAATAAAGCAAATGAACGAAACTTACCATTTAGTGTATCAGATGATGAAATAATAGAAACAGCAAACGCAAACATTCAGACAAATAACGATACTACTATTATCAAAACTTCTAAATACTATCTAATACTATGAAAAATATTTTTCACCTTTTATTGCTCATACTGCTGAGTAGTCAATTTTCCTTTGCCTCCGAAAACCCACCGAGTGACACCACCACTCAAAAAAACTATACCACTCAAAGGTTAAATGTTCCACCAATTATAGATGGTCTTTTCGATGATGCATGCTGGGGCGAATTGCCGTGGAGTGCAGGTTTTATTACTAGAGCACCAAAAGAAGGTCAAACGCCGCTAAACAAAACTGCTTTCAAAATGACTTATGATGAGAAATTCATTTATCTCGCCATTCGTTGCCATGACTCCGATCCTGATAAAATCGTACGTCGCTTGACTCGCCGTGATGCTTTTGACGGTGATTGGGTAGAAGTAAATATTGACAGTTACAATGATAAAAGAAGCGCATTTTCATTTACAATAAATGCTGCTGGAGTGATTGGAGATGAGTTTATTACAAATAATGGTGGCAATTGGGATTCTAATTGGAATCCAATTTGGTATGTAAAAACCAATATTGATGAACTCGGTTGGACGGCTGAAATGAAAATCCCATTAAGTCAATTACGTTTTCCAAATAAAGAAAAACACACTTGGGGCTTACAGTTTACACGTTATGACTTTAGAAATCAAGAGCGTTCAAATTGGAAATTTATTTCTCAAAACACCGCAGGTTGGGTCAGCAATTTTGGCGTTCTTGATGGAATTGAAGGCATCTTACCACAAAAACAATTAGAAATTCAGCCGTACTTATTGGCAAAAATGGAAAGGTATGAAAAAGAAGAAGGTAATCCTTTTTCAACAGGAAAAGACCAAAAAATCACGGTTGGTTTAGATGCTAAAATTGGTGTGACGAGTGATTTGACGTTAGACTTGACAGTTAATCCAGATTTTGGTCAAGTAGAAGCAGATCCTTCTGTGCTTAATTTGGACGGTTATCAAGTCTTCTTTTCTGAGCGTCGTCCTTTCTTTATTGAGAATAGAAATATTTTCAATTTTCAAGTCAGTTCCGCAGAAGCTGGCGGTTCTTTTACGAGCGATAACGTTTTTTATTCTCGTCGAATTGGTAGTTCGCCTTCTGGTAATCCCGAAATTTTTGATGGTGAATATGTTGAAATGCCTCAAAATGCTTCTATTCTTGGTGCGGCAAAATTCAGTGGAAAAACCCAAAGCGGAACTTCTATTGGTATTTTAGAAAGTGTTACTCAACAAGAAGTTGCTTTGATTTCGGATGGAACAAACGAGCGCACAGCAGTTGTAGAGCCTTTAACCAACTTCTTTGTCGGTCGTGTTCAGCAAGATTTCAAAGAAGGAAATTCATATGTTGGCGGAATTTTCACCGCAGTTAACCGCAAACTAGAAGAAGACAGTTACCTCAATGAATTTATGCATAAATCAGCTTATACAAGTGCTGTAGATTTCATGCATCGTTGGGACAATCAATCTTGGTACGTTTCAGGAACCGGATTATTTAGTACTGTAAGTGGTACAGCAGAAGCCATTACAAATACTCAAACGGACTTTGTTCACAATAAACAAAGAACAGATGCAGAGCATTTATCTGTTGATGAAAGCAAAACTTCTCTTGGCGGTCATGGTGGATCACTGAGATTAGGTAAAATCGGTGGTAATTATAAATTTGAAAGTGGTTTCACTTGGCGTTCGCCAGATTTGGAGTTAAATGATGTCGGTTTCTTACGCCAAACTGATTATTTAGCACATTATCTTTGGGCTGGATATAGAGATGTGGAGCAAGGAAAATATTTAAATAACTGGCGTGTAAATTATAATCATTGGTTCTTTTGGGATTTCAGTGGTCGCAGTACGCATCAAGCTTTCAACGTTAATGCGCATGCACAACTCAAAAATTTCTGGGGCGGAGGAACGGGTTCTTTCAGACAAAGCTATGATGTTGATACTCGTGCGTTACGTGGTGGGCCAGGTTTGCGCTCACCAAAAGGTATTAACCATTGGTTTTATGTTTATTCTGATAATCGTAAAAAATTAAACGTAAACGTAAATGGATGGCAATTTTGGGGCGAAAAACAATCTTCTTATTCAAAAGGAATTAGTGTTGGTTTGAGTTGGCAGCCAATGAAAACCATGCGTGTTTCGCTTTCTCCTGATTATTCTGTCAACAATCGTCAATTACAATATGTTACTAACGAGTCTTACGACAATGGGACAACAGAAGAAAATCGTTATATCAATGGTTCGATTCATCAACAAACGCTTGGTCTTTCTATTCGATTAAACTATACAGTTCGCCCTAATATGACTATTCAATTTTATGGTCAGCCATTTATTACAAGAGGCGAATATGATGAGTTTAAATACATCACTAATCCAATGGCGGACGATTTCAATGATAGATTTGCAAATTATGATGACGACCAAATTACTTTTAATCAAGAGGATTTTGTCTATTTAATTGATGAAAATAAAGATGGAACGACAGACTATACTATTGATAATCCCAATTTTGACTTTATACAATTCCGTTCTAATTTGGTTTATCGTTGGGAATATATTCCTGGTTCTACTGTCTTTGTAGTTTGGTCACAAGGCACGACTTATTACGAAGGTTTAGAAAAACCGATGGAACAACCCATCATTCCAGACCTCGTAGATAATGTTTTTAATAATAAATCAAATAATATTTTTTTAGTTAAATTGACTTATAGGTTTATAAATTAAGGTTTATTCACTTCCTTATTTATCATTAAAAAATCTATAAAAGTAAACGTAAGCTATCGGTCGGTTGTGTCATTCACAATCGGCTTTTTTATTGCAGCTTATACCAAAACCAACTCTAGCCTATACAAAAAATCATTACTGCTACTTCAATTTAAATTCGTAATTTTGTATAAATAAAAAATAATTACAATATAAGTAAGGACATATTTAAATTTATCTATTGCCTACAAGTACCACTACTTAATTTTTGTACTTAATTTTTAATTGCAACAAGTATACACCCTTCCTGTATGATAAAATAGATTAAAATAATCTATAAACCGTTTTATAAAAAATTGAAGCAAGTTATGGTTAACAGAAGAAAGTTTTTATCCAATTCCTTCCTAGCATCGGTTGGTTTAGGTTTCATTGGTTGTAACAATGAGTCCGAAAATCAGCCTACAAATTCTACAAGCAGTCCAAATCAAACCTCTAATGCTCGTCCAATTACTATTGCGACTTGGAATCATGGGTTGCAAGCCAACGAAGTAGCATGGGAAATACTAAACAATAAAGGAACTGCTCTTGATGCGGTCGAACAAGGCGTTCGAGTGGTAGAAGCTGACCCAGAAGGGACTTCTGTTGGAATCGGCGGAACACCCGACCGAGATGGACATGTAACACTTGATGCTTGTATTATGAATGGAAATGGCGATGCTGGTGCGGTTTCATTTTTAGAAAATATTATGCATCCTATTTCAGTTGCACGTAAAGTGATGGAAGAAACGCCTCATGTGATGCTAACAGGTGAAGGCGCACTTGAATTTGCAAAACAACAAGGTTTTAAAGAAACGAATCTATTGACTGAAGCTTCAAAAAAGGCCTGGGAAAAATGGTGTATCAAAAAAGAATACAATCCAACGGTAAATAGTGAAAACCACGATACTATTAGTCAGATGGCGCTTGACAGCTCAGGTAATTTGTCTGGTGCTTGTACGACAAGTGGATTAGGTTACAAAATGCGTGGCAGAGTTGGCGATTCTCCAATTATTGGCGCAAGTCTTTTTGTTGATAATGAAGTTGGTGCGGCATGCGCTACAGGCATGGGCGAATTAGTCATGACAACACTTGGTAGTTTTCTAATTGTCGAATTAATGCGAAATGGTCGTTCGCCAGAAGAAGCTTGCAAAGAAGCGATTATGAGAATTATCAAAAAATATGGCTTTGAAGAATTTCAAGTTGGATATTTAGCTATTAATAATAAAGGCGAATATGGTGCATATGCTATTCAAAAAGGCTTTAATTATGCGGTTTGTGTTGATGGAGAAAATAAATTACTAGAATCTGATTTTCATTATGATCCGCCAGTAAAGAAGGAATAAAAATGGTTCTTTGAAGAATCCCGTGATTTTCGATAATTTTTATAAAAATCAAGAAATAGTTACGGAACTTGTTTAAGAACTCACTGCTAAAACTATTGATAAATGCTTGATTTTCAAGACGAAGCTCATTTTTATTTTGGTAGCCAAAGCTACCGAAATAAAAATAGCTGAAGTATTGGAATA
>CAZMEH010000616.1:0-18360 GCA_964564885.1 uncultured Saprospiraceae bacterium
ACGCCAACAGACTTGACTAACTTTACATTTACCAATAGTTATGTACCTTCTAATTCCTATTGGGCATCACCTTTCACGGAAGATAATGTGTATCACGCTCGACTGAAATACACGAAAGCAGCTAATCCAGACCAATCCTATGAACTTCGAGTTGGAAAAGGCGGACATATTTATTCCTTTCTCACTTCTGCTGGCGAAACCGTTCCGCCACAATATCCTGCAACTGCGCCATGGGTAGATGAAGTTTGGCAAATGGTGGCGGTTGATGGAACGCTAAATAAACCTACGGCAAGCAAAAAATACTTTATTCATCAAGCTGGTGTATATTTGAAAACATCCGAACAAACGATACCTTTTTATTCGCCAATCATTGCGGAATATCACAATAGCAGCGACAATAGTTACACGATTGTCAATTGGGGCCAGCAAGCGCATACGTCAGATAATCAAATCTCAGGACACACTTCTGCCGTCCTATATTACACTCGATTCAAAAACTTGGGTGATGGAATTATACAAGTTGATATGCTGATGTATAACTTCGGTAACGACAATATGGATTTTATCAATATTCCTTGGGGCGGCGTGAGGCAATCGACTTATGACCATTGGTTTTCATCGAATACTGATCATACTTATCAAGAGGAAATTGGAAGTTATGGTGGCGTTGGAGGTTATCAAAAAGCCTTGAATCTCACTGGTGGCTGGGCGGCTTGGTCATCAAATGCAGCAGGAAGTGCGCCTTCTTTGGGATTGTTGATGGACAATAGTTCGGGAACATTGCGAATGGGCGACGCTGGAACAATCGCTAATCGAGATTACACGGTTTTTGAAGGTATTCAATTTCCAGGAACGGATTTAGGGCCAGGAAAAGCGATTCGAGTAAGGAATTATTACATCATGGATTCTGATATTGCTACTATTAAAAATACAATTGTCAATCAAGGTTTGGATAATAAAACTTTTTATGGTTCGCACAATAAAGCCGTAAACGAAGTGGATGCAACGACTTATTCTTTTGAATATCAAAATAATGAACTCGTTGCTACGGAAGTGGTTTCTGCGAATGGTTTAGACCTCAAATTGCGTCCTTATCAAAATAGTGACCCGCTTTTTCTCATCAAATCATCTGACGAAGAATATTGCTTAACGACCGATTTATACACGTATTCTAAAAATCCTTATGACGGAAAATTAGTAGATGTTCAATTATTAGGTTTTCGAGACAATCCGACAAAAGTGGATATGAAAACTGCTCTTGTTTGCTCTGGTGGAAGTTATACTTTTCCTGACGGAACGGTTTCGACCAATATTACTTCGACCATTTATCAAGTCAGCAGCGGCGGAACGGCGTATAATGGTTATGATAGTTTGATTTACACAACCATTTATATCTCACCAAATAGCGTTCCTGCCAATACTTTTATAAATAACGGGCCTGGCGGAGTTGGTTCAATTAATGGCGGTTCTGCATTGGCAATTTGGTTAGATGCCAATCATTTATCAGGAACAGCAACGGCTAATCCATCGAATGGAACTTCTATTGAAACATGGACTGACCTTAGCGGAAATGGTGAAAATTATAATGGCTCAGGTGTTAATCAACCGACTTTCAGTTCTTCGGGAACGTTCAACGCTGTTACGTTTAATGCCGCAGCGACTGACCCGCAATATTTAACAGGTTCAAATAAGGATAACCAACCTTATGGCGCTGTTTTTATAGCGTTGAATGCAACTGACGCAGGAAATAATAATCCATTATTGAGTAATGCGGACTTTAGTTTGAAATATGAACAGAATACAAATGCTGGCTTTTTAGGCTATACCAATATTGGAACGAGCGATTACACTTCTACGATTGCTTCGACCTTTGGAACAGATAATATTGTTTCTTTTTATACCGATTGTGGAACAAACACACTTGAAATTCATTCAGCAAATAGTTCTGCTAATTTGAATATTGGAACAACAACAAACGGGATTCCTTTAGGCAATTTAGGAACAGCAACCGAGCGCATTTCGGGTGATTTCTATGAAGTCATCGCTTTTCAAAACAACCTAAATTCCGCTCAAAAAATCCTTGTAGATAATTACTTGAGTGCTAAATATGGAAACATCACGATTAGCAATGATTTATATAATAAAGATGATATTGCTAATGGAAATTTCGATCATGATGTCGCTGGTATTGGTCGAGTAGATGCGAATAATATTCATGATGATGCCAAAGGAAGTGGCGTTATTCGCATAAATAACCCAACGGATTTGAACGATGGAGAGTTTTTGATTTGGGGCGATAATGGTTCTGCGCTAGCTTTTACAAATACCACAGATTTACCTAATTCGATCGTTTCTAAAACCGCAAAAATATGGAATGTCAGTGAAATAACGACCGCTTTGGCTTCGGCTGATGTGGGTTCAGTAGATGTAGTTTTTGACTTGTCGGGCGTTTCTATTGGTAAATTGAGTAATGTAACTTTAGTAATTGATAGCAACAATGACGGAAATTTTGCAGATGAAACGCCGATTAAAAGCACTTCAATCAGTAAAACAGATTACGAAGGTCAGGCGGATGTTCATTTTGATGGAATAGATATTCAAGATGGCAAAATCTTTTGTTTGGGATATCTTGCGCCAGAAGGGCCAGGTGGTATTTATTCCAATTTGGCACTTTGGTTGGCGGCTGACGGAACGATTATAACGAATGGAACTAATGTTGGAAATTGGTATGATAAGAGCGAAAATGAGAAGGTTGCTACTGGCGGATTAGGTCCAGTTTTCTCTACTTCTAGTTCAAAATTACTTAATTATAATCCTGTCATGACGCTAGATGGCGTGAATGATAATTTTTCAACGAGCAGCATCGCAGGTTCTGGAACAAGTACGGATATGAATATTTTCATCGTGCATCGCCTCAATGCTGCACCTCATCAATCTACTATTTTTAGAGAAAGTGTCGTTGGTGGTGGTATTTCTTCGCATTTGCCTTGGTCAAACGGAAAAGTATTCTGGGATGCTGGATTAAGTGGTGGCGATGGTCGTTTGAATACCGTTTCTGGTCTTTCGAATGGAGATGATGCGCTTTGGCAACTTTCCTCGCACGATGGTACAACCGATTTGCAATACATTAGAAAAAATGGTAAAACTTTAAATTCTGATAATACGGCTATTAGCATTACAGGAAATAACTCTAGTTTTAGTATTGGTTCTACAGGAAGTGGATTGTATTCGAATGGTGATATTGCGGAGTTTATCGCTTTCGTTGGAAATGCGGAATTGCAAGCTACGGAATTACAAAAAATCGAATCTTATCTTGCTATAAAATATGGCTATACTTTAGATAAAACCGCAGGCGGAACTGCTGGTGATTATCTCAATTCTAATGATGTAACCATTTGGGATGCAGATGATAATGCGACTTATCATTATGATTTGATTGGTCTAAGTCGAGACGATGCGAGTGACTTGACACAAAAACAATCGAACACTAGAGATGATAGCGTTTCGGTTTATGTTGGAAATTTGGCAAGTTATAATA
Organism: uncultured Saprospiraceae bacterium; assembly: GCA_964564885.1. GTDB lineage: Bacteria > Bacteroidota > Bacteroidia > Chitinophagales > Saprospiraceae > CAKZLL01. The sequence continues at coordinate 3,539 of CAZMEH010000616.1, forward strand.
GTCAAAATGCAACAACCATCAGCACCGATTTGTCGAGTATTATCATTGGTCATAATCAAGGTTATTTAAATGACCCGACTAAAGGGAATAATACTGAAAAACCAGCAAGTATTCACGCCCGTTTTCAAAGAGAATGGAAAGTAACGAATACGAACTTTACGGATAATTTTACGATAAAAATGGCATGTAGTATGTGCGGAAGTTTTGATATAAATGATATTCGATTGCTCGTAGATGATGATGGTGATTTCTCAAATGCGACGATTTACGGAAGTCCAGATGTAACTATTTCATCAGGTTCAATTATTGTGTCGGGCATTAGTAGTTCGGTTATTCCAATGAATAGCACGAAATATATTACTATCGGTTCAGTCAATCCTACAACGTCTTTATTACCAATAGAATTACTTTCATTTAATGCTAGAGCTAATAATAAAATCGTTTATCTCGATTGGAAAACAGCTTCTGAAAAAGACAATGATTACTTCACCGTTGAGCGTTCTCAAAAAGGTATTGATTGGGAAAAGGTTAAAAATATTGATGCTGTTGGCAATTCTAATGCCATCAATTATTACGAAACGACAGACGAAAACCCTTATATCGGACAATCTTATTATCGTTTAAAACAAACGGATTTTGATGGTCAGTTTTCTTATACTGCGATTAAACCTATTTATATAAATAGCGGAACGCAAACCGTGAAGGTTTACCCAAACCCAACGAAGAACCAAATTACAATAGAAGGTAGTTTGTCTGAATTGGAGCAAATAACGATTTTGAATATTTTAGGTCAAGAGGTGATTAATGCGGTCATCGTTTCTGGTCAAGCACCGATTTTAAAAATGGATTTAAGTCGATTACCTAGTGGTTTTTATACGATTAAAACGACGAATAGTGTTGTGAAAATCATCAAGGAATAGTTTTTTAAACAGCTCGTTTATAAGTACTTGGATAGAATTAAACAGTTTAATTCTGTCCAAGTATTTATTTATTATTAAACAAGGTTTTATAATAAAACCAGCGCAAATCAACAATTCTCCACATAATAACACACCTTTCAAACATTCTCACTATTTTAGAGCGATCTTTTAAGAAGGACTATAACGCAATTCTAAGGAAATGAGAAAAACAGCTTTAATCATATTATCAATATTATTCACCGTAAATATGTTTGCTCAAAATGCAACATTATCTGGAAAGGTAACGACTGAAAATGGCGAAGTATTAGCAGGTGTAACCGTTTTGACGGCTGATAATCAAGGAAATATTACCGATGAGAATGGAATGTATGAATTATCATTGCCTGCTCAGACTTACACGATTACCTTTTCTTACATTGGACATATTTCAAAGGTAGAAACCGTCAAACTAGTAGCAGGTGAGCAAAAAGAACTGAATGTTAGTTTAGAAGAAACGGTTTATATTTTGGATGTTTCAACGATTACAGCTTCTCGTTTTGAGCAAAAACTGGGCGAAGCGACTGTTTCGATAGATGTGATTAAGCCAGATTTGATTGAAAATTCCAATACCATTCAGATAGATGAAGTATTGACGAAAGTTCCGAGTTTGACAATTGTAGATGGACAAGCAAATGTTAGAAATGGCTCAGGCTATTCTTACGGAGCAGGAAGTCGGGTTTTGTTGTTGATTGATGGTTTGCCTGCGCTTCAAGGCGATGCAGGTTTTCCGAACTGGAATTTTGTGCCAGTGGAAAATATCGGTCAAGTTGAAGTATTGAAAGGTGCAGCTTCTGCGCTTTACGGCTCGTCTGCGATGAACGGGATTATCAATATTAGAACAGCTTACGCTACGTCAGAACCATTTACAAAAGTGAGTATTTTTGCAACAACTTACGACACGCCGAGCGATGAACGCATGCAATGGTGGAGCGATACGACAGCGACTCCTAGAATTGGCGGTGCATCAATTGCGCATCGTCAAAAGTTCGGGAAATTAGATCTCGTACTTGGCGCATATGCTGTCAGAGACCAAAGTTTTCGCAAAGAAGCGTTTACTAACTACAATAGATTTAATGCAAATACGGCTTATCATTTTACAAAAAATGTGATTGGTGGCGTTAATTTTAATGTGCAAAGTGGAAGTAGTGCCAATTTCTTATTGTGGCAAAATGATACAACAGGCGCATTAATACCAAGCGATAATACGGTTACAACAAATGAAAATACTCGAATAATTGTTGATCCACACTTGACGATTAACAAAGGAAATAGCAGCCATAAAATATTGGGTCGCTACTATCGAGTGAAAAATGAGCAAGGCAACGACTTGAATGACCAAAGTATTTTTTCTCAAATGGTCTACGGTGAATATCAATTTCAACAACGATTTACGGAATCTAACTTGACCATTACGGCAGGATTAGTTGCCAGCCAAACCAATGTAGAAGCCGCACTTTATGGCGATTCTGCTTATGTTTCTAGTAATGCCGCAGCTTATGTTCAAATAGATAAAAAGCTGATAGAAAAGCTAAATGTTTCCTTTGGTGCTCGATTTGAGCGCAATACAATTGCTAGTCCTAACCAGAGCGTGAGTGAACAGAAACCAGTGATTCGAGTAGGATTGAATTATCAATTAGCCAAAGCAACTTATTTGCGTGCGTCATTTGGTCAAGGTTATCGTTTCCCGACTGTGGCAGAGAAATATATTTCTACTTCACTCGGCGCATTGAATATTTTTCCAAATGATTCCTTGTCTTCTGAAACGGGTTGGAGTGCAGAGATTGGAATCAAGCAAGGTTTCAAAATCTCTGGCTTTCAAGGTTATTTTGATGCCGTATTGTATAGGATGCAGTATAAAGATATGATGGAATTTATTTTTGATAATTACGGTGGCGGCTTAGGTGACTTTGGTTTTAAGTCTTTAAATATTGGGAATACAAGTATTAGCGGCGTTGATTTGTCGGTTGCTGGAACGGGTAATTTAGGTGATTTTAAAACTTCATTTTTAGCAGGTTATACATTTTCAAATCCTGTATATACCAATTTTGAAGAAGTAGATACGAGTAAAAATTCATCAAATGAAAATATTCTAAAATATAGGTTTAGACATAGTTCGAAGTTTGATATTTATACCACGTATAAGAAATTTTCTTTAGGTTGGACAACGCAATCTTTCAGCGAAATGGAAAATATTGATAAGATATTTACTAATGATTTTGTTGTTAATGGTGTTGCAGGATTTAGAGCAAGGCATCAAGGTTGGACAAATGTTTCCAACATTCGATTTGCTTATAATATCACCGCTGACTTGAAGGTTTCTTTTTTAATTAAAAATCTATTTAATGAAGAATATGCGTTGCGTCCATCGTTGATGAATGCGCCTCGAAATTTTTCGTTTAGAGTGGATTATCAACTTCAATAGACAGACAGGATTAACAAGATTAAGATATTAAATAATCACGAATAGAATGAATAAAGGAACAGCGACTTATTCGCAGTTTTTAGGTGTTATAATTGCTTTGCTTGGCGCAATTATGTTTTCGACGAAAGCCGTTTTTGTAAAATTGGCTTATCAACATGATATAGATTCGGTCACGCTATTGATGTTTAGAATGCTCTTTGCTTTGCCTTTTTATATTGTCATTGCTTTCATTTCATCGAAACAGAAAAACGAATATCAACTTACTAGAAAGGATTTCCAAAGTATTCTGTTATTGGGAATTGCAGGTTATTATCTAGCTAGTTTTTTAGATTTTCAAGGTTTGCAATATATATCGGCAAGCCTTGAACGCCTGATGTTATTTACCTATCCGACTATCGTTGTATTGATTGGTGTATTCTTTTTTAAAGAAAAAATAACTCGAAATCAAATCATTGCTTTGGTGTTAACTTACATCGGAATAGCGATTGTTTTTCTTGGAAATGAGGACAGTTCTATAACTTCTAGTAACTTAGTATTGGGTAGCGTATATGTATTAGGTTGTGCTATTTCTTATTCCATTTATTTGGTTGGCAGTGGTCAAATTATTCCAAAATTAGGTACTTGGAAATATACTTCTTATGTTTTGATTGTGGCTTGTGTGTTTGTTATTTTACATTATTTGATAGCTAATCAAGGTATTGGAAATTTGGATTTCCCAAGAGAAGTTTATATTTATGCTTTTTTAATGGCAACTATTTCAACAGTGATTCCAACGCTTTTAATCTCGGAAGGTATCCGCTTGATTGGTGCATCAAATGCTTCAATTGTTGGAAGTGTTGGTCCGGTTTCGACTATTATTTTGGCTTATATTTTTCTTGGAGAACGCTTGACGTTGATTCAAATGCTCGGCGGCGTGCTTGTTTTGGGTGGTGTTTTATTGATTTCAATGCAGAAGAAAGAGAGTCCAAATAAGTAAACTTGGTTGCGACTGGACATTCTATAAAAATAGGGTTTAGTTATTGGATATCTTTGAGGCTTAATGATTACCCATTATTTTTGGATAATGAAAAGGAGCGTTAGCTTCGACACGGTTTGTAGGAAAATATTGTAATAGCAGGATTTAGGAGCGTAGCTTCGGTACGAAAACGCTACATTCGTACGGAAGCTATGCTCCTAAAGCTTGTTGTTTATCCTTCTTCCTACAAACCGTTTCGAAGCTAACGCTCCTTTTAGACTTGTGGGTAATTGAATTGATCGATTCCAACGGTATCCAGATAACTAGGCTTAATTAATCAACTTAATATTAGAACTATACTTATCCTTTAAAGTAAACTTGACATCATTGAAACCCGGCGCAGTAAACTTAGGACGAAAATTGCGAGAAAAACCATAACCTTCTGTTGGAATTCCTACGAAATTTAGATTGCATTCGTTATCACTATTTTTATCGTGATACGCTACCATCGCATAATCTCCCTTAGGCAAATTTTGAAAGCTATACTTTATAGATGTTCCTTTCACCTTTACTTTTACCTGCTTGTAGTGTTTACCTTCTTTTGGAAAACTACTAGCTTTATTATAAAGTGATATTACAACATATCCTTTGGCTGCTTCAATATTGGTAACGGTAACGCCTAAAGTAGTTTGCGAAGTTGTTGTAGAAGTATTCAAGGTTGATAATAAAGTCATTAGGACAAGAATAACATTAGACATATTTTAATGGTTATTTAGGTGTAAAAAAAATACGGTATAGAAATACAAACGTTTGCTTTTAGCAAAACAGTATTATTAAGCATCGTGATTGATGTTTAGTTTTCTTTAAACCTCATATTCTAAGTACTTTGACAAAAAAAATACGTATTGCTTTGTTTGGTAAGCAATTGATCGTCTGCAGATTTTTTGTCTCACTTCTGACAGCGAATGCGGTCTCACTTCTGTCTTCCTGTTTAATTAAGGCTACCAGCCCAAATATCATTATCCTGTCCGTTCTTGTTAGTGTTTCCACCAAATACCCAAATTCTATCCTGCCACACAACGGAAGCATAATTATGACGAGCATCTATCGCTGTACCATAACTATCCACTTCCCAACTACCATTTGCAGCTATAGTCCATGTCGGGTAATGATTAGGATCTGTAAAAAGGAAGTGCTCTAAACTATTCGTTTTGCCAGACAGCGTCCATATTTTATCTCTATAAAATATCATATCATGTCCAGTTCTAGCCAAGAATCCAGCTTCTTGAATAACAGGATCAGATGAACTTGTCCACGTTTTACCATCGGTGCTTTGCCACAAATAATCATAGTTTCTAACAGGATCTAACGAAGAGTCAGCCGATTCAAAAATAAGACCGTGCTGTCCACCTTGCAAATAAATAGTACCATTTGCATCGACCACCATAGCGTGTTCTGCTCGAATTCCGTAATCAGTAATTCCTACATTTTCCCAGTCAATTCCGTTAGTCGATCGCCAAACATCATTAGTATATTTAATAGCATATCTACCTTCTATACCAGTCAACATCGTGCTTCCGCCAACTAAATAAATATAATCTTGACCGCCATGATTCGCCACCACACATTTGTGATTCATTCTAGCTACCCAGTCAGTTGTATCCTTGACGCCAACTTCATTATTCATTTTAATTTCAGTCCAACTCGCACCATCTGCGGACTTCCAAACGTCATTATTATACGCTCTTACTCCTGTTTCTTCATTCACTGAAAAACCACCAATTAGATAAAGTGCATCACCTGTTCCATCATTAAATGTGATCAATGAATGCCCTCTTCTACCTAGCCATGGCGCATTATCTACTATTTGAGTCCAGTTTTCACCGTTGGTACTTTTCCAAACATCTTCAAAGTAAGGATCGCCATTAAACTGACCTTGATTGTAGCCGCCAACCAAATACAATTCATCATTCAGAACCGCAACTTCGTGATCCCATCGCTTGTTCCATTCTGCTTTTTTTGTGATTTGTTGCCAATTTAGTGCACCATCATATTCGTTTAGTGCATGTTCTTCTAGATTTCCACAAGATTGCAAAACGAAAAAAGCGAGGCATAGAATGACTAAGAAACGACCACTTGTTGAGGAAAAATGTGTGTTTCCACTTTTTCCTGTTTTGTGATTCATTTTTTTATGAATTAATTTTACCATTTAACTAAGGATTTTAGTTGACAATAAAGACTAATGTCAAGTAGTTAGAAATTTGATTATGTAAATTTTTTGAGCAGCTTTAGATAAGACATTGGCAACCCTTTATTTTTTTAAAGAAATGTGTAATACCTTATCAAAAAAATGTGCATACCTGCTAACATTAATCTTGCGGAAGATGTTTTTATTATTTTAGAAGAACGACGACTATTTGAAGATTTTTTTGCTTGGAAAACGACAATTATATAAAATGCTTATAGTTCTTTGAAAAACACCGTGGAAGTTTCAAAGATCGGCACACGGCTGACGGCACACAGCTTGCCACGAAACCTCGTGGGCAAGGCGTTTTTTCTACGAAAAATATTTTATCACGGGATTTTTCAAAGAACCTTATTTTTTAATTGAATTCAAAATCGTAATTTAATAAAAAAATAGACTAACAGCCGCAAGACGGACTGCCAGCAGGATTAACAATTGATAATAATATAAAACTATGCAATTAAGCTATTGGGAACAAACGACTTTTTTTGAAAATATTGATGTTGTAGTCGTTGGAAGCGGGATTGTCGGACTGACAACAGCGATAGAATTGAAAACTAAATCGCCAAAATTAAAAGTCGTTGTATTAGAAAGAGGAAGCTTGCCAAGCGGCGCAAGTACTAAGAATGCTGGTTTTGCTTGCTTTGGTAGCGTTTCAGAATTAACCAACGATTTAGAACAACTAGGTTTAGATAATTTGTTGAATTTGGTTGAAATGCGTTGGAAAGGTTTGCAGCGATTGAGACAGAGAATAGGAGATAAGGCACTTGGTTTCAAAGCATTTGGCGGTTATGAATTATTCTTAAAGAATGATGAATTTGAAAAATATGCAGACAAAATTTCTTTTTTCAATCAACATTTGAAATCAATCATTGGAACAGATAATATTTTTAATATTTCAAATGATAAAATTAAAACGTTTGGTTTTCAAGGCGTCAATCAATTAATATTCAATAAGGCAGAAGGACAGATTCACACAGGTCAAATGATGAAATCATTGCTCAGAATAGCAAATGAAAAAGGCGTTGACATTATAAATGGTATTACCGTCAAGGAAATACACGAAGAAAAACAGCAAGTAATCATTGAAACGATGAATAATTGGCGTTTATCCACAAAAAAAGTTGTTGTTGCGGTTAATGGTTTTGCACAAAGACTTTTTCCTGAGTTGAAAGTTACGCCTGCTCGCAATCAAGTTTTAATCACGAAACCGATTAAGGATTTACCATTTCAAGGTACTTTTCATTATGACAGTGGTTATTATTATTTTAGAAATATTGGTAATAGAATTTTATTCGGTGGCGGTAGAAACCTTGCTTTAGAAGCTGAAACCACAGATGAATTTGGAAATACAAAACTCATTCAAGGAGAATTATCTAAAATACTAGCAGAAATTATTCTGCCGAATACAGATTATGAAATAGACCAATGGTGGAGCGGAATTTTAGGTACTGGAAATACAAAAGAACCGATTGTTAAAATGTATAGTGATAGAATAGGTATTGCGGTTCGATTGGGTGGAATGGGTATTGCAATTGGTAGTTTAATTGGCGAACAGGCTGCTGAAATGATTCTTAAGGTGGAGTAAATTTGTCCAAATATTGACTATAGATAGTATGAGATTAGTCCTGAATCCCAAATTAATTATTATTGTTAATAATCTGTTAAAAGTTATTACCTTTACGCTTTAGACTTGTGCCGATTCTTCGACACTATTTCAAACGAATTCTTTTTAATGGAAGGCAAAACAGCTAATTTTCTCGAAAGTCTTATTTTTCCACTCATATTTGTTGCTATAATGTGGCTGATACACATTGTACAATACTTATTTGGGATGGATTTATTTTGGCTTGGTGTGAAACCTCGTAGTTTCGAAGGTGTTTTAGGTATTGGTTTTTCTCCATTAATCCATTCTGGATTTACACATCTTACATCGAACAGCATCCCATTTTTAGCATCTGGCGCAATCATAATGAGCATTTTCAAATCTGTTGCGTTTAGGTCATTTGGTATCATATATTTATTTACTGGTATATTAGTTTGGTTGTTTGCTGACTTTGAAGCCATACAAACTAACTATCATATCGGCGCAAGTGGCGTGGTTTACGGTATGGTGACGTTTATATTTTTCAGCGGTCTTTTTGTTCGGAATCGTTTATCTATAGCGATGTCGCTGATTATGTTAGTGGCATTTAGTGGTATGATTAGTGGTATTTCTCCATTCGAATCAGATCTTGCAGGACAAGTCAAAGACATCACGTGGAAAATGAAAGAAGGAATTTCGTGGGAAAGTCATTTGCTTGGCGCAATTGTAGGAATGATTGTAGCTTTCATTTATCGTGCTGAAATTAAAAAAGAACACGAAAATAATGATTGGCAAGTATTTGAAGTAACACCAGATGCCGAAGCTGATTTTTTCTTATCTAGAGGTACTTTCGATAAGACAAAATACGAACGAGAACAGGAAGATACTCTTTAACTTGGCAGCCTGTCTCAAGAACTCAGAGATTAGCCGTTTTTCTGAAAAAACAACCATTATCATAATTGATTTAGCGGAGAATAATAAAGTATAAACCAATCACGAATAACGAATTATTAAAAGGTTCAGAGAACCGTATAATCAAATCAAAAATGAAAAACCTAAGTCTTTTTATCGCAACCGTTGCTTTACTTTTTGCAGCTTGTGGTAGCGAAAACACTCATTTAGTAGACACTAGTTTATTGAAATATAATATGCCTATTAATATCATGGCACCTGCTGATGCAGTGTTTGACAATAGTGATTTAGGTGATTACAATTCTTTGGATGTTCAAGACACTTTAGGTTATAGGTTAACGATTGAGTCTGCGGTTGTGGGTTCTCTTGAAAAAGATCTAGTTAAGCTATTGGAAGAGGAAAAAACTTTAGTTAAAGCGGATTCTTTTTTTGTAGCATTTGAAAAAGAAACAATAGACGGATTTATTTATAAGATTTCTATTGATGATATCGAATCGTACGATTTTAAATACTTCCGCATGGTTGGTGATAGAAAATATACCTTTAAAGGTTCATTAGTTGGTGGCTTTCACAAGGATTTGAAAGTAGTTGAAAACATGTATAAAGCGGTTCAACCTAGGTAGTTTTTTGAGATGTCGAGGGACGAGTTATTGAATTAATGAGTTATTGAGTTAATTAGGGATGAGTTATGGAGTTATTTTAAACAACCGCTAACTCATATCTAAATTTAGTCATAATACTTTAATTCATCCATACTTCAATACCTCGTGCTTAGGTCATTGATGTTACAAAAATAGATAAAACCAATATTTTTGACACTTCACATTTTAATTAAGCTACATTATAGTTGGTGAGTTTAGCATTTACAATTAAATTGCAACATCGAAAATTGAATCTTTTTAAAAGATTTTTTTGATAATAATAAACAATACGTATATTAGTAATGAAGTATAAATAAACTGTACGACTATTCTTTTTCTTTTTTACAATAATTTCTCTAAAAAAGAAGTCCGTAGCTGGGCTATGCACTTATTTTTTAGCTCATTCTTGGAAAAAATAAACTCGCCTAATGGTCTAGTTTATCTATACTTCATCACTTAGTATTTATACACAAAAGCTATTATGTTAGTAAAGTCATCTTTTGAATTTATTCTACGTTAGTTTTAGACAGCCGTGTTATTTTCACTGCCAGCGAAGGCTAGGCACGACAAGTAGGCTCAAAACGACCTTGACTAAATTTGAAACCTGTATTTCCGCTTGTAAGAACTTTTGTGAATAAAGACTATTTAACCTTCATTTTAATACAATCGAGGTTGAATATTGGGATAAATATTCTAACTAGCCATAGAGAAATGAAATTGTCCCATATAGTCTTATAAAAACACGACTAAATTAATTTTTAAACGAATTGGCAAACTAAAACAGGCTGCAATGAGATTTAAAACTCTACTTCTTATTTTAACTATTATTGCCACAATGGGAACTACTTCTCAGGCTCAGGATTTCCACTTTACACAGTTTGATATGGCGCCGCAAACGCTAAATCCTGCGTTAACTGGTAACTATTTAGGTACGTTCCGACTTGGAGCTATCTATAGAGATCAATGGGGCAGTGTAATATCAAATTCATTCCGTACACCATCAGCGTATATTGATGCTCCGATTATTCAAGGATTTCGTAAGTCTGATTGGGTTGGTGTTGGTTTATCATTTCTAAGTGATAAATCTGGTGTGTACGAATTCCAAAATCAAGTAATGGGCGGTTCAATCGCTTATCATTTAGGTTTGGGACAAGACAACAAAACAGTCGTTTCGCTTGGCGCTCAATTCAATACTTTACAGCGTAGGGTTGACATTTCTCAGTTTAATGCTGCGGATACTTGGGATCCTGCAACAGGTCAATTTAATACAGGAACTTCTACGGATGTTTCAATTCTAGGTATTGAGCAAAACAGTGTAATGGATATAGGCGCAGGTCTTAGTTTCAAAACTGTTGTTGGTGAGAATGATAAAGTTCGTATTAATGCAGGTGTAAGTGCATTTCACTTAAATGCGCCACAAGACGCTTTGTCTGGTGCTGAAGATGTCTTACCAATACGTATGGTTGGTCATGCAGGAGCTGATATTGACTTAAACTCAAAATTAGTACTTTCTCCAAAAGTATTCTATCAAACAATTGCTGGAGTTCCGGAAACGAATGTTGTTGCAATGATTGGTTACAAGTTGAAAGATAATTTCATGATTCAATATGGTCAAGGTTATCGTGTAGGTGATGCTACAAACTGTATCTTAGCGGTACAGTACGATCAGTTGAGAGCAGGTGTTAGTTATGATATTAACATTTCTGACTTGAATACAGTTAGTAATTCTCAAGGTGGTTTTGAAATAGCAATATCTTATATTGCGAAAATCTTCAATGAGCCAAAATCTGACCCAGTTATTATTTGTCCTAGGTTTTAATCAAAATTTTATAAAAAAGGCTTCTCTTAGTATTTTACTAAGAGAAGCCTTTGATAGATATATGAATTTAGATTAAGAATTATAATTGTAATATTTGCAATTCTTAATTCCTAACCTGCTTGCCACCAGGCAAGTTCTTAATTCTTAATTCTACTTAATATTCTTTGCGATGAAAAAAATATTCCTTTTTTTATTGACTACCTTATTCATAGTCAATGTTTCTAATGCTCAAGTTTTACGAGGCATTCCTTCTACCGAAAAGAAGAAAGAAGCAGAAGAGCAGTTGGCTTCTACAAATTATGATCAAGCTATAAAATGGGCAAATGAGTATAAAAAAGATTTGCCAAAATCTCAAGATGCTCTAGCTATTGTTGGCGTCAGCGAATTGTATATGCGTGATTATGGAAAAGCTGAACTTGCACTTAAGCAGTTATTAGCAGATGACGAGAAAAGCCAAGAATTCCAAGAATTCCGCTTTGAATATGCCCGCTCATTAAAGTATCAAGGAAAATATAAAGAAGCAGCAGACCAATTTACTTCTTATGCTAAATATGGTAAAGACGACGATAAGCGTAAAATGGCTGATGTTGAGTTGAAAGGTATTCAAATGGCTCAAGCTGCTCAAGCAGCAGGAATAGCAAAAATCAAGAATGCAGGTAAGACAGTCAACTCTGCTCAATCTGAATTTGGTGCTTTTTATGTTGGAGAAGATATGTATTATTCTTCTATTGCGTCTAATGCAGTAATCAAATTAGGTCCTGACGGAAAAGCAACAAATACAAATCAAGAACAATATGCGAAAGTATATAAAAGTGCAAAAAACGGCGCTGATTGGGGCAAAGGTGTAGCATTGAATGATGGTGTGAATTTAGTGGGAACAAATAATGTTCACAGTGCACTTTCAGAAGATGGTAAAACATTATACTTCTCTCGTTGTAAATTAGAAGCAAACAAATCTATGTGTGCTATTTATACATCAACAATGAAAGATGGAAAATGGTCTCCTGCTTCCAAAATCACAGGTGGTGCAAATGGTGAAGAGTTTTCAAGTAAGCAACCAGCTGTTGGTAAAATCAACGGTCGTGATGCTATCTTCTTTGCATCAAACATGACAGGTGGAACAGGTGGTTTTGATATTTACTACGCTGTAAAGCAAGACGGTGCAAAATTCAGTACGCCAGTTAATGTTGGTCCATCAGTAAATACTTTTGCTGACGATCAAACACCATTCTACAAAGCTGATATGTTATACTTTAGTTCAGAAGGTCATCCTGGATTTGGTGGTTTTGATATTTTCACTGCTAAACAAAGTGGTGTTACTTGGTCAAGTGTTACTAACTTAGGAAAAGACATTAACACTAGTGTTGATGAGATGTACTATACAATGGATGCAACAGGTTATGTCGCTTCATTTGTTTCTAACCGTACTAGTGAAAATTCATTGAAAGCACCAACTTGCTGTGATGATATTTATACAGTAACTTATCCGATTCCAGTTATTATTGACTTAGAAATTTTAGCTTTCGATACGAATGGTGAAGAATTGAAAGGTGTAACTGTTCAATTGGTTGAGTCAGGAAAAGCAGATAAGAAAAATAATGAAAGAAGTAACTTCTTTACTTGGGAAGACTTGAAGAAAGATACAGAATATAAGATTGTTGCGACTAAAGATGGTTATACATCAACAGAGCAAACTTTCACTACTTCTAATGTTAGTGAAACAGTAACGTTGAAAGAAAAAATTTCTTTGAAAGAAATTCTTTTAGCTAATGTAAACGTTAAGGTTGTTGATAACTTTGGACAAGCATTGAATAAAGCAACGGTAACACTTACTAAAAAAGGTGATGAAGGAAATACAAAAACAGGAACAACTAGCAATGTTTTTTCTTGGGAAAACCTAGACAAAGGTGCTACTTATACAGCTAAAGCGGCATACAGTAATGATGTAGGTCCTTATGAAGGAAAACCTGCTGACTTTGTTACATTTACCGTTCCTAATGAAAATACGACGATTGAAAAAACAATAGAGTTAGAAGCACCTATAAAGGTTGATCCTAATGTTCCTATTGTACTTAGGAATATTAACTTTGACTTAGGAAAATCGGTTATTCGTCTAGATGCTGAGCCAAGACTAAATCAATTGGTTCGTTTAATGACAGATTTCCCAGCTATTACAAGAGTAGAATTATCTGCACACACAGATGTGCGTGGTTCGGGCCCTTCAAATATGTCATTATCTCAAAAACGTGCAAAATCTGCTGTTGACTATTTGATTGGTAAAGGTATTTCTCCATCTCGCATTTATAGTGTTGGTAAAGGTGAAACAGAAGTTAAAAATAAATGTGTACAAGGTGTTCCTTGTTCAAATGAAGAACATGAAGTCAACCGTCGTGTTGAGTTTAAAATATTAGAAGGACCAAGTAGTATTCCTGCTTCTTACTTTAAATAATATTTTAGTTTTATGTGAATTATAAATACGAAGGGTCGGATGCTTTGAAAGCGTCCGACCCTTTTTTTTTGAAGTGTACTACGAAAAAATATTTCGGGTTACTTTACTTCACCACAATCTGCAATTTTTACATCTAACGTTGGTTTGTCACGAGAATTTGTTGGCATTTCTTCTATCTTTTTAATAAGATCCATTCCTGCCGTTACTTTACCAAAAACAACATGTGCACCATCTAACCAAGCTGTTTTGATAGTTGTAATGAAGAATTGAGAACCGTTTGTGTTCTTTCCTGCATTTGCCATTGACAAATAACCAGGTCCTTCATGTTTAAGGATGAAATTCTCATCATCAAAATTTCTACCATAGATAGACTTTCCGCCAGTTCCGTTATGAGCTGTAAAATCACCACCTTGTATCATAAAGTCTTTGATAACTCTATGAAAACCACTGCCTTTGTAACCAAAATCTTGCTCATGTGTACAAAGTTGGTAGAAATTTTCTGCGGTTTTAGGAACAGCATTCCCAAACAAACCGATTTCTATTCGTCCTGCTGCTGCTTCACCTATTGTAATGTCGAAGTAGACTGTTTTTGTTATTTCTAATGTATTATCTTCCATTTGAACTATTTTTTTGAAGCTGTTTATCAACCTCTTTATTTAAAATTGGATGCAAAGAAAATGAATCTAGTTTAGAAAACTAAATTATATTACAAATCGAACATATATTTGCCATTATCGTTTAACTGAAATATAAAATTATATCAGTATAACTAAAATTTTAGTTAATTTTGAACGGATTATTTCAATATAATTAAACATACTACTATACATTTTAG
>CAZMEH010000617.1:0-1735 GCA_964564885.1 uncultured Saprospiraceae bacterium
ATTTATTGAATATCTGTCAGGTTTTAAAGTTAATATGATAGGTTTTGTAATTGGTTCTAGAGAATTATTAGAACTGATTAATGATAAATTTTACCAACACGTCGACGGTAGTTTATTAGCAGCCTTTGGAGAAATTTTTAATCGGAATATTCGTTTTTATGTCTATCCTGCCATTCAAGAAGGTAGTGCAGAGTTGATGATTTGTCCCAATTTACCTATTCCAGATGAAATTCAATTTTTATATAAACACCTGATGAATAATAAACAAATAACAGATATTGTCGGTTTTGACAAGCACTTGTTACACATTTATTCAAAAAATGTCTTAGAAATGATTGGTTCAGGTGAAAAAGGATGGGAAAATATGGTGATGCCTAAGGTCGCAAAAATGATAGAAGATGATTGCCTGTTCAATTTCCCATTGCAAAAAATGGAATTTGAATATTGATTTTAAATTCTTCAATAAAGACTATTAGCTATCGAATAACTACTTTAAAATAATTAAAAATGAGAATTGCATATATATTTATAGCTGTAGTAGCTGTATTGAATTGGAATTGTGGTGCTGCTAGCAGTAAAACGAAGGTTAGTAGCGATTCGTCTGCTGAGACAAAAGCTGAAGCAGAAAAAACGGATGTCGTTTCTAGTGATACACCAGAAAATATAGCGATTATTGAAAATATTGAGAAAAAAGAAGATAAAATAGTAGCTAAATCAAATAAACAACTTGATGAAAAAGTAAAAACTTTTCAATCAAAACCAGCTGATACTAAAGCTGTAAAATCTAAATCTGTTTCAATAAGAACAGTCTCTGACGATTTTTCTACAGATTATTTAATGGGAAAATTTGACCCAAATACGCACGAAGATTTCACTGGTATCAAAAGTGTTCATGCGTCAAGCGGCGGTATGAGGTTGCGTAAAGATACTTACGAGTCATTTCAGGAAATGTATAAAGCAGCGTTGAAAGACGGTATTCGATTGACGATAATTTCAGCAACTCGCCCATTTGCACACCAAAAAAGAATTTGGGAAGCAAAATGGTTCGGCAAGCGAAAAGTAAATGGTCGCATGCTACCTCCTATGGTGAGAGATGAAGAAATGCGAGCAAAATTGATTTTGATGTATAGCTCAATGCCAGGTACTTCTCGCCATCACTGGGGCACAGATATAGATTTGAATGACCTGAATAATCCTTATTTTGAAAAAGGAAAAGGCAAGAAAATATATGACTGGTTGGTTGCTAATGCTTATGAATATGGATTTTGTCAAGTATATTCTGAACAAGGACCAGAACGTCCAAACGGTTATTTAGAAGAAAAATGGCACTGGTCTTACGTGCCCGTTGCTCGCCGTTTGACAGAACAATATAAAGCAAAAATTAAAAATACAGACATTACAGGCTTTGAAGGTTCAAACACAGCAGTGACCATTGATATGGTGAATAATTATGTTTTGGGTATTAATGCTGCTTGTAAATAATGAAAAAATAGAACACTTTATATTAGTCTTTATTCGCAAGAATTAATATGCCTGCAAAATCATCTTTAAAATTTATTCGGCGTTAGTTTCTCGGCAGACAGCATGGCTACCTTCCTCAAAACTGCCTTGACTAAATTTTAAATCTGTATTTTTCGGCTATAAGAATTTTGGTGGTGGATATTTTGCCGTTTGGGGCGCAAGTGGTTCTCATGTCATTATAGGTGTTTCGGTAACTACAAATAAGAAAAAACAT
>CAZMEH010000618.1:0-3470 GCA_964564885.1 uncultured Saprospiraceae bacterium
AATAAAAGACACTAAACCAAATATAAAACCCAAAAAGGCTACAAAAAAACCCTTTAAGCTAATTTAATTTGGCAAAACATGATTTTTATTTATTTTCCTATTTTTTCAAACTTACTAGACTGTGATTAAGTTGGCACGGTTTTCACGACATATATAATGAACGCATGAAAAAATATCTAAACTCAGACAAGTAATCAATCATTCAATTATGAAAAACTTATTCAACATTTTGGTTTTAATCGCAACAATCTTTATTTCACAATCAGTAGATGCTAAAACTGCTACATATACACAGCAAGATACATCAGATGCGGAATTAATAATGTTTGGTTCTTCTCAAGCGAAGAAAGTAGCAACTGGCGCATTTGGCGAAACCGTTGCAACTTCAAAATCAACTGGAGCATTTTTTGACTTAGCTGATAAAGTAGAGCAAGATACTCCTGAATATGTAAGACAAGCTAAATTGCAAACGGCTGATTTTGATGGTTACACAATCGAATTGATGACTGTATATAATAAAGCACTTTCTATAGATGATGCTTTATTCCAAAAATTTGGTGGTATCACTTATACTCAAAAAACGGCTAACAGTTATACTTATTACTTAGGTAACTTTCAAGATAAGAAAGCGTTAGTAGAATATATGAACAATATCGTTAAGCCTAGATACTCTAACGCTACAGCGGTTAAGTTCAAAAAAGGTCAAGAAGTAAAATTGAAATAAGATATTGGATTGCGTTTTGAATAAAAGTTGGATAAAAAAAATAGGTTTTTCATAAAATAGATTGAAAGCTGTCAGAATATTCTGGCAGCTTTTTTTATTTGTTATAAGCGGCGAAACAAAAAAATAGCTTACTCAACAGTTGAGTAAGCTATTTTGCTTTATAAGGTTTGGTTCTTTAAAAGTCTAAGAAACGAATAAGCAGATAGACGATTTTAAGTTTATCTGCAATTCTTAATCTGACTTTTCTATTTTCCAAGAATAATTTCTAATCCCGAAAAGAAAGCATTATTCGCTTCATGCGTTCCAATAGTTACTCTAATACAGCCTGGCGCACCAAAACTTGTCGCATTACGAACCATCACACCAGCTTCATAAGTCATTTTTTCAACAAATTCGTTCGGATCGTCCATTGGCGATTTGAATAAAATAAAATTGCCTTGTGCTTTCCAGTACTCTATCCCGTACTTTTCTAAGACTGGATAAAACCGTAATCGCTCTTCTCTTACTAGATTAACCGTTTTATTAATAAATTCACTATCGCTCAATGCTGCAATTCCTGCTTTAAGACCAATCTTATTAATCAAAAACGGTCGGTATAATCTACGCAAATAACTTGCAATTTCTGGCGTAGAGTAAGAATAGCCCACTCGAAGCGATGCTAAACCATAAGTTTTTGAAAAACTATTGACTGCAATGATGTTTTTTCCTGCTTGTACATAAGGCAATGCCGTTGTAAAATCCTCCGCATCTGCAAAATGATAATACACTTCATCCAAAACGATGATTACATGTGCTGGAACATTGTCAATTAATTGGTCAATCTTTGATTTTGGAATATAAGTTCCTGTCGGATTGTTTGGACTTGTAATGAAAATCAACCTTGTATTCTCATTGATTGCATTCAAAATACCTTCCACATCCATATCGTAATTTGGCGAAAGCAATGGAATGTCAACCACTTTTGCACCATTCCAGCCCGAGAACATCGTATATGGCATAAATGATGGATTCGAAACGATACATTCCAACCCTTCAGATAAAAATCCACGAGCGATAAATTCAATAGTTTCCGAACCACTGTTCGTTGCTACAAAATGGTCTGATGATAATTCATTGTTATAAAATTCGGCTAATGCCTCTTCTAATTCCATTCCTGTTCGTGGCGGATAGATGTGTAAATCCTGCAAACTGTCTTGAACAGCTTGCATAGCTTTTGGCGATGCGCCAATTGGATTTTCGTTAGAAGAAAGTTTATAAATTACTGATGCTTTGGTTTTTACTTCGTTTGTTCCTTTTCCGCCTCTGTATTCTGGCGTTTTAAATAGGTATGGTTTAAATATGCTCTTTTTGCTCATTATTGCTCTTTTCTATTATTGAAAAATAAGACTTTGTAAGATTAAGCAAATTTTAGATTAATTTGCCTAGGCAAGTATTGTTTTTCTCAAAAGAGTTCAAAGGAGTAAGCATTCTTTTGAAGGACGAATTAAATTTTAGATTTAATTATTCTGAAATTTTATTTTTTCAACATACGTTAAGGCACATTTAAGGAGTCGTCCTGTTTGTCTTCTAAAATAAAAGGTATGGTAAATTCCCTGAGCTTGAATTGTGTTTCCATTTTTCAAATAAAGTAATCGTTCCATTTCTAGATTACCTCCTTTCCGATTGATGATTATACTATCTAATTCTGAGAGATGTATTTCATAAATTTTAGGGTTAGTTTTTTGAATGGAATACTTTAGAACTTTACTACCTGTCTTTTCTTTTCTGTCATACTCTGTGTAAATATCAGTAAATGTTACAATTCTTGAAACAGAATGTAATTTAAATTTTCCTTGAATTAGTTCTTCTTTAACACTAAAGGAATTCATAAAACCTAAAGACAAAATCACGGATAGGATAAAAAATAGCCTTTTCATATTATGTTTTATTGAGATCATTTGAAACAACTAACGGTCGCAGAATGAACTATTAGCATTTTTTGTTTACCGCTGCGCACGCACACAAGTATCAAAAGAAGAGCAATTATCTATCAAAACATTGCCTTTGTATGGCTTTCCACCAACATAATATGCTTCGATGCTAATGTACTTCACCGTTTTTTTAGGTGAAAAAATAAAATCATATTTTTTCCATACCGTATGATTGATAGAAGTAGTAACGCCCAGTAGTTCATTTTTTCCACATTTGGAATCGCTGCCCCATATTCGGATACGAACGGGTAAGCTATGACCTGAATAGCCAATGGCTTTGGCAAGCGACAAACTAAATTGATAACAAGTCTTTGGTAAAAGTGGCTGTTGAAGTGTTTGACCTAGATATTCCCAAGTATTGTCATTTCGGACAATCAGACCAACGAAAGATTTTCCGTGTGCAGCTTTCATTTCAACGCCCCATGCACCTGGAAGAATATCGGGCGTTGAATATTTTCCACAAGCATCCCAACCTCTCGGCGGTGTTGCATCTTGTGGAATATCCTCGAATGATGGATTATTCAAGCGTATTTTGCTTCCTGTTAAATTTGAAACCATTAATACACTCACTAACAGTAATATTTTATACATGGTAACTTACTTTTTACTTTTGAGAATAGTTATGCTTTTTTAATAATTTGGTTACTCAGTCCTATTGAACTTGTTTAAAAACTCACTGCTAATCTCTTGACAAACCATTGATATTCCAATACTTCAGCTATTTTTATTTCGGTAGCTTTGGCTACCAAAATAAAAATGAGCTTCGTCTTGAAAAT
>CAZMEH010000619.1:0-2227 GCA_964564885.1 uncultured Saprospiraceae bacterium
CTGCTGCTAAGCTCTCGCTGCCATCACTCGCCGTAGTACTGGGCGTGGAGGCGCAGGCTGCCTTATCTTCAACTGTTCTCATAAGTACTTTAAATGTACTATTGTTAGCGTATAAATCGGGTAATATCGGTGCAGATGAAACGAATGAGATTATTCCAAAAGAAAGTTGGATAAACCCAGAAGAGTTTAATGCTTATTTTGTTAAAAGTGATGGAACAGTTGAACAGATTTTCAATAGAAAAACGGGAATGATTGATGAAAATGAATTGGATGATGTTTCTCTGATAATCCGTGATGAGTTTGATGAATTATTGGATATTTATAGAAAAGTGCCTGCATAAAGATTATAAAACCCAGAGAAGATATTATGAAAGACCAAATCGAAAAAGCATTTCCTCAATCTGCTAAAAAGAAGTGTATTAAAACTTCATCAGATTCTAAGTTCTGGATTTCTGACCGAGAAGAAAATCCTACATGTAAGCTTATATCTAAACTATCTGACAATTGTGATTTTGAAGTACTTAATCCGCAGGAAGAGGATATTAATTTCCTAGCGATTGATAAATGTATTTTTGATGATAGCGATTCCAAGAAATGCGATTGTGCTGTTTTTAATGATAATTCCTTTGCTTTTATAGAAATAAAATCTACTGCAAAACCTCGTAACATGCGTAAGCATCGCAAAAAAGGATTGGAACAATTAGGAGCGACCATTGAAACTTTTAAAAGAAAAGTAGATTTTTCAAATACGGAACTAGAAGCTTATTTGTGTTTTTCTTCCTCAACTTATCCAAAACAAACGGCTAGTAATCAAAGTAAAATCATTGCATTTTATGATAATTACAAAGCTAATTTGAAATATAGCAATCAGAAAGAATTTTAAAAACGTAGAGCGAGCATCTTGCTCGCCCAGCTAACTTGAGCAAACATTTGTGCGTTCGTGTTTCGTGGCGAGCAAGATGCTCGCTCTACGTTTTTCTATTTCCTTGGATTTCTTCTAACTGGCTTTTCTACATTAGTAGCTTCTGAAACACTTAAATTTCTGTCACCCATTTCTTTTTCGTGCAAAGCTGCTATTGCTTCATCTGCACCATCTGACATATTTACAAAACAAAAACCTCTTGGCTTTTTTGTTCTTCTATTAGTTGCAATATCTACGCTTTCTACTGTTCCAAATGCTGAAAAAAGTGTTGTTATTTCTTCTGCTGTTGCAGTAAAAGGTAAATTACCTACATGAATTCTTTTTGACATAATTCTATTTTGAGTTCTTTGATTCTTTTCCCAAAGAACGAAATTTTAATACAAGAATAATCGCTTTTTATGCTTCCTTGAATGAATAAGCACTATTTCTCAATTATTCCACAATGATAATGATATTATAAGACAGCGATGCACAAAAGCCTAATTTTTTAGATTCTTTAGCACTTCAAAATCCATAAATTGCACCGAAGGCGAGAGTTTTGTTTGATTATTTTCAAACTGAACTTTCTCTCGTTCGTGATGATAATTTGCTAATATTTTCGCATTTTCAGCAAAGACAATTACAAAGTCTGAAATGGCGTAAAAACTAGAATGTTGAAGTAATTCAATCACCAAATCATACCTAGGTTTATCATTCAAAATAATAGCGCAACCTCTTTGCTGAATACCTAAAGGTAATTCAAATCCTAATTCAAAACTATCAAAAGGCATCGCTGGCAATGGTTTCCCAACTTCATAGCCTTTACTTTCCAAATAACTTAAAACTGGTTTTTCGTATTCATTTTCTGCAAATGAATGTGCTGAATTCACTATTTTAATATTATCAAACTGCCAAGTTGAAGCGTATTCATGAAGCGCATGCAACATTTGCAAAACAACCGACTCGACTGTTCCGCTCGCATCAATTTCTACAATATTATCACCACGATTACGCAAAAAATCAATTGCGTTCAAATATTTCTGGCGAGTTTCAGAAAGTTTAGTTTCAAAAAGTTCTTGCGGCTGATTGCGCTTCGCCATTCGTTGATAACAAACTTCATTACTGACATTCATAAAGAAAATCAAATCTGGTCGAATCGCTTTTTCGTTGATTTCAATCACTTTTTCAAAGCCAAAATCATCGCTTGACTGATACACCAAAGAAGACAAATAATATCGATCGGAAATCAAGATTTGCTGATTATCAGCATTCAACCACGGCGAAATAACTCGTTTACAATGGTCAAGTCGATTTGTTGCAAAACCT
>CAZMEH010000620.1:0-4113 GCA_964564885.1 uncultured Saprospiraceae bacterium
CATTTAAAACGAAGTAAAAATAAGGTAATGAATACTTTATCTATTATTTATTCTTTCTTTTAAAATAACGCAGATGAACATCAAAAGTAAGAATAGGTAAGATGAGTTTTTCAAATAAAATATATAAATATTTATAAAAAATCAATGTGTAATCAACTAGAGGTATTATTTTATTTATAATAATTAGTTTACCAACTCACTTTCATGAATTTTATAAGTCCATATAACCTTTCCTTTTTTATCTTTAATATCTATTTTGCAGAACCTATTCCCTTTTTTACCTTTGATAGAAATATGACCAAAGTTTTTCTTTTTAGAAAAGGAATCCAACTCTCTAATGCCTTTATTTGATTTCTCTGCACCTGGAAAAGTCGGACTAGTTAAGGCAGAAGAGGTAATCTCTACCAAAGGGTAGTTGTCTTCACGTTCTAACTTATTTAACTCCGCATAATGCGTATCGCCACTAAAGAAAATAAGTCCTGTGATATTTTCTTCTTCAATAAATTGTAGGAAATTTGCCTTTTCTGTTCCATAATCGCCCCAATCTTCACCATAAGTACTAGGAATTGATTGTGTTCCAGACACAATAAACTTGAAAGTAGCATTCGATTCTTTCAATTCTTCTTTCAGCCAATCAAGCTGTGCCTTTCCATACATTTCTTGACCAGGCACTCGATTGAAGCGGCTATCCATTATAAAAAAATCAGCATCAGCATGAGAAAACTTATAAAAAATGCCCGCTAAACTATCAGGTCGAGTCCGTGGGTTTTCCCAAAATTTATTAAAAATAGCTTTGGTCATTTCTTTATTATCAAAACCTCCGTGACTATTATCTGGACCAAAATCATGGTCATCCCAAGTAGAATAATTCGGCTGATTGTTCAAAAAACGGTTAATGTGCTTTTCTTTTCGGTAATCCAGCATTTTCTTATTCATGCTTTCGTACTCATTCCATTCTTCCGAAAGAAAATACACATTGTCACCCATCCAAATCATAAAATCAGGATTGGTTTTTCGCATGGTATCGAATATTTTCAATCGAGGACGTAAACCCAAAAACACACCTTTGAACGGCGCAAGACAAGAACCAACAGCAAAGTCGAAATTATAAATCTCTTCTTCTGAAAGCGTTTTGACCTTTAAGTATTCGCCAGGATGAACAAGGCTTGGAAAGAAAAAATGAAATTTATAATCCGAATTTGGCAATAAATTATTCATTTCCACTTTATAGAAAGAAATCGTTTCATTACCATTAATAGTATCAATCGATGTCGGTGAAAGATTCTTTAGCATTTTTTCTCCATTCAATTCAACAATTGCATTTAACACATCAGCGTTTTTAGCAATCACTAAAACTTGAACAGAATTAGCCGTTACATGTCCTGCCATTGGCAAACCGACAATAGATTGGGCAGCAGAAAAATTTGATAAAAAAACGAATCCTAAAATATAGAAAAACAATTTCATAGTTACTCTTTTGCTTCGGTTAAGGAATGGTTTACAAATGTATTGCATAATACTAGAAACGAACCGCTAAATACTACTAAATATCAATGAATAGCGGTATCCAGCCAATTAGCAACACTTTATGGTTTTGATTCCTTACATATATCAAGTATATTTGATAAAGAAGAGAATAAAGCATGCTTAAACTAACATTGTTCAGAATTTAAATTCACGTTTAATTTATTTTTCAGAATAGTGCTAATTATGCTTTTCTAACCAAAAAAACAACCTATGAAAACAGCACCTAAATCTTCTCGTTATTCATTGTATTGGTTTTTCAGGCAGATATCTTCCAAATATTCTGGCATTGAAGAACGCTTCCTTTGGCTAGTAAGTGCAACTCCTCAACGTTTCAAACGACTTTTATTTCATTTTACCTCTTTCAAAACCATTAATCGACCATTCCTTGTTGACAACTGGTTTACCGTTCTTTTTATTTACATTTTTGAACTATTCGGAATTATAGAAATCTACGAATCACTTACTTCATTAGTAAAATTCAATACTCGACCATTGACAGAAAATGAAATGGCGATTGCCTTAAATGTCTTTGGTGAAACGATGAATTACGAACTCATCAGAATTGACCAAAGTGCTTATGCTGGACCAAAACAAATGAATATTGCTTACGTCAGTTTTCATACCGTCAATTCTTGGGGCAAAATGCGCAAAGATATTTTCATCCATGAATTGATGCATGTTTGGCAATATGAGCGAATGGGCGCAGTGTATATTCCGTTGGCACTTGCTGCTCAAAAAACCAAAATGGGTTACAATTATGGTGGCGTTCCTGCACTTTCGGAAAATACAGAACAAGGCTTAAAAGCCTTCAACTTGGAACAACAAGCGGACATTGTGGCTGATTATTACAGAATTTCGCACGGATATAGACCAGCCTGGGGCAATGGAACGAAGAAAGATTTACCTATCTATGAACGCTACGCTCAACAAGTCAGAGATAAGATTTTATAAAAAGTATAAACGGGCATCTTGCCCGTTCACGTCAATATTTGCTATTATTGTGTAAAATAGGCAATAAAGTATCAATGGGCATCTTGTCCATTCACGCTAATATTAGCCGCTATTGTCTCGTGAACGGATAAAATTTCCGTTAATACTTGAAGAATGAGCGCACTTGGAAAACAAATTTTAGTAGAATATCAAGGTTGTTCTTCAGAGATACTGGACGATGTTCCAACTATCGAAAAAGCGATGATACAAGCAGCCGAAGAAGCTGGCGCAACCGTTATCAATTCCACATTTCATCATTTTTCTCCTTATGGTGTTTCTGGAGTCGTTGTGATTCAAGAAAGCCATTTAGCCATTCACACTTGGCCAGAATTTCAATATGCGGCGGTTGATATTTTCACTTGTGGCGATTCTATCGACGCTTGGAAAGCTTATGATTTATTATTAAAAACATTCAAAGCAAAGCACGGAAATGCAATGGAAATTAATCGTGGTAGCACAGAATTACTAAAACGAACTGATTTTAAAATCAATTCTAATCAACAAAATGTAACACTTTCCACTACGCCA
The DNA here is from genome assembly GCA_964564885.1 of uncultured Saprospiraceae bacterium. GTDB lineage: Bacteria > Bacteroidota > Bacteroidia > Chitinophagales > Saprospiraceae > CAKZLL01. The sequence continues at coordinate 3,046 of CAZMEH010000620.1, forward strand.
ACTTACAAACGCAATGTCTGGTTATCAAATAAAAATGAAGATATTGCGCTTTCTTTTCGTCATACAGGTGAGTTATTATACAAAGAAAAATCTCCTTTTCAAACCATTGAAATCTACGATACTTATGCTTTTGGTAAAATGCTAACGCTTGATAAATTGGTGATGTGTACCGAAAAAGATGAATTTATTTATCATGAAATGATTACGCACGTTCCCATGCAATTGCATCAAAAAGCTAAAAAAGTATTAGTTATCGGTGGCGGTGATGGTGGAACATTGCGAGAATTATTCAAGTATGAACGAATAGAATCGGTGACTTTGGTAGAGATTGATAAACAGGTTATCGCTGCTTCAAAAGCTCATTTACCAACAATTGCAACAGATTTTGAGCATCCGAAACTCAATATTATCATCAACGATGGTTTGCAGTTTTTAAAAGATACCGAAGCGGAAACATTTGATTTAATCATTGTAGATAGTTCGCATCCAGAAGGATTAGCCGAAGAATTATTTACAGAACCATTTTATCAAAACTGCCATCGAACGCTCAAAACAGATGGCGCACTTTGCATTCAAAGCGAAGGTCCATTTTATAATGAAGCCATTTTCAAAAGCCTAAATACCTGTTTGAAAAGTATTTTTGGTAAAAATGATGTTCATTTATACTTTGCTCATTTGCCGTCTTATCCTACTGGAATGTGGACTTTTACCTTTGCTTCAAAAGCTAATCTTCATCCATTGAATGATTTTAATACTTCTCAATCTGATATTTTTTCAAATGCTCATGCTCTGAAATATTATAATCCTGCGATTCATCGGGCGGCTTTTGCTTTGCCTAGTTTTGTTTCTGAAATGCTGGATTGAAAAACATAAAAATCCTGTTAGTTCGTCCTGCGACTAGTGGTGAGTTTGCCGTAAATAACGAACTAACAACCATATAACGGATTGTTAGTCGATTTACTCTGATATTCATCGTTCAATCTGGTCATAGAATTGAACTAAAACAAACCAAAAGTGTAACCTTTAGACAACTCAAAACGACTTACCATAAAAATATTTGAAACAGAT
>CAZMEH010000621.1:0-4162 GCA_964564885.1 uncultured Saprospiraceae bacterium
AATTTTTTACAAGATTTTGAAGTCAAAATATAACCATTATCATATTCCTCTTGCGGTAACATCATTCTATGACGAGAACGAGAATCTACAATCGCTCTTGGTGTAAAAGTCAATAAACGCTCTTTTTCCCAAACCTTTGTATTTTGATACCAATAGTATTCACCATTCACACCGCCATAATTCACAATTAGCGTCGGCGTATAACCCGTTTCACTTCCTGCCCACATTTTAATCACATCATTATAAAGCGGTGCAACTGGAATATTATGCTCAACCCCAGTGTGTCCATCCAATATCATTGACATATTATGGTAGAAGAATGAGCCGCCTTCTGGAACAACCATCATTTCTAATTCCCGAGCAGCTTGTATGATTTGCTGACGCTGTTCTCTACGAGGCTGATTATAACTTTTTACAGAAAATGCACCATATGCCTTTGTACGACGAAGCGCAGAACGAGCATCTTCCAAATTATTTACAACTGCTTTGAAATCGCCTTCTGCTCCATAAAGTATAATTCCCGTGGAATAAACACGAGGCCCAATCATATGTCCTGCCTTAATCATTTCTGACTGAGAGAAAATCATTTCAGTGTTAGAAGATGGATCGTGAACCGTCGTTACACCGTAAGCTAGATTAGCAAAATAAGACCATTGTTGTTGTGGGCTCAATCCGTATCGGAAATTTCCAACATGCGCATGAGCATCAATGATGCCCGGCATAATCGTTTTTCCTTCAACGTTATAAATTGTAGAACCTTCTGGAATTCTTACTTCATCTGAAGTCCCGACAGCTATAATTTTATTTTCTTCTATGATGATTGTTCCTTTTTCAATCACTTTGTCGCCATCCATTGTGATAATTCTAGCATTTGTAAATGCTACTTTACCTGTAGGTTTGTCCGTTTGTAATTTCAACCCAATTTTCAATCCGACCGTATCAACTGGCGGAATGCTATCGACAGAATTTTCTAAAAATAGAAAACGCTCATTTATATTTGCTGTGAAATATTCTTCTCCAAGTGTCCAATGTAATGTTTCAGAGCTTTTATCCCAATGCAAATTAATTCCTGCATCTCTTGCCACTAGGGCAACAGGAACCGCTTTTGTATTTGCACTCAAAACAATCGGTTGACCCGTTTTTGGCATTGGCGCAATGTAAACCTTGAACAATTCTGTAAATGCAATCCATTTGTTATCTGGACTTGGTACGAATGTATTCGAGTATTTTGTGTTAAAAATTGTTTGCTTATCCGAACCATCAACCTTAATGCTTTTGAATGCTTTTTTCAAGCTTCCAAAAAGATAACCACCTGTTTGATAAAAAATACGCTCACCGTTGGCACTAAATATTGGGTTTTCACCTTGAGGCGTTACTAAAGTTGGTTCTCCGCCATCGCTTGACATCGTGTAAAGACCTGTCTTACGAGTATAAGCGTAACCTTGATGATTGTTTCCGCCATCTTTTCGATAAACGATTAATTTACCATCTGGAGAAAAAACGGGCGTTCTATAAATACCTTTCTTTTCGGTCAATTTAATTGGAGAAGCACTTTTTGCATTTAAATCCAATTTATAAATTGAACCTTTCGTTTCATCGCTCCAAGTGACATAAGTCAACCAGCGACCATCAGCAGAAAATGACGGTTCAAATTGTAAATCTGTTCCTTTTATCAATCGTTTTGGTGTACCCTTTGGCAAATCTTTTTTCCATAAATAACCAACCGCATTGAATACTAAATATTTGTTATTCGGAGCTGTTACCGCTTGACGAATCACTTTTACATCAAAATCATCTGGTGCAACTTCTTGTTGAAAACGTACTGCATCGTATATTTTATGCGTCGCTTTTGCTGAAAATGGAATGATTTCGCCTTTCTTCGTTTCTGTATTTACTTTCCAAATCTTTCCGCCTTTGCCCCAAATGATAATATGTTTGTTATCTGGCATCCAAGCATAATTAGAATAAACACCGAAAACCGTCCACGCTTCCATTTGGTCTTTTTCCAATTGGTCAAAAACAGGCCATTCTTCGCCTGTTTCGATATTTTGTAAATACAAAACCGATTTTGTACGCACACGTCTAACGAAAGCAAGCGTTTTTCCATCATTTGAAATCTGCGGACGACAAGCGCCACCTGGACCACCTGCCATGTTTTCCGTTTTGCCCGTTTCACGATCATATCGTTTCACAACAGTTATTTGCTTATTTGGATCTTTGTTGTATTGAAAATAGCCGCCAGGATACATGTCTTCACTATAATATATATAGCGTCCATCTTTTGAAATCGAAGGTTCGCCCAAATCTTGTTGGTCATTTTTACGCTTAGTGATTTGAATACCAGAACCGCCTGTGATGTGATACATCCAAAGTTCACCAGCACCGAGAGAACGCTGAGAAGTAAAGTGCTTACGAGCAACGATATAATCTTCATTCGGTATCCAAGTACCATTATTTAGCAATCGAAATTTTTCTTTTGTGATTTGCTTTGCATCCGAACCATCAGCATTCATTGTCCAAATATTATCACCGCCTCCTGCGTCACTCGTGAACAAAATTTGCTTTCCATCTGGTGAAAATCGTGGTTGTACTTCAAAAGCCAAACCTGTACGAAGTGTTGTAGCTGTTCCGCCTGTGATTGGAATCGAGTAAATATCGCCCAACATATCGAAGATAATTGTCTTCCCATCTGGACTAACATCAAGGTTCATCCATGTGCCTTCATCCGTCGTGTAACTGACTTCCTTAAATGTGCCTGGAGGATTGTTTACATCCCACTTTTCGCTTTTCTGTGCAAATAAACCGCAAGTGCAAAAGCAAAGTATCCATAAAATAAAGTTGTATTTCATAAAATGTATTATTTTTTCATTAAAAAAATAGAACAGAGAAGAGAGACCGTTTCACTGAGAGAAGAGAGAAAAGGAACAACTTCTCTCACAAGGCTTGACTAAGCAATTAAACAATTGAATGAAGAAGTAAAAGAATGTTGTTTGAATATTTTTCAATATTAAACTTCCTCATAGTATTATTCCCTTTCTCTCTTCTCTGTTCTTTTATAATGTAAAAATAGTAAGTACAAGTTAGAAATAAAGTCATTAACTAATGAGATTACAAAAAGTAAGTACTCGACTGAGATTTACTTGACCTATTACAACTAAGAGGTGTCTATAGTAATGTAGGCACTTCGTCATTTAGTCTTTAAGGTTAGAAGATTAAAGGCCTCTTTTGTTTTATTATTTGTATAATTTTAGGTTTTATCCCATACCACCATAATCAATTCGCTACACGATAATTATTTTCCTATTTTTGAATTCTAAAATAACAAGTAATTTAGCACGTTCAAACAATTATGATAAGAGGAATTAACATACATAAATCATACGATAATTTACACGTTCTCAAAGGTGTCAACCTAAATGTGGAGAAAGGTGAAGTCGTTTCTATTGTCGGAAAATCGGGTGCTGGAAAAAGTACTTTATTACATATCCTTGGAACATTAGACAATTCGGATAGTGGTCAATTGATTATCAATGATACAGATGTTTCAGTGATGAAACCAAAGGAGTTGGCTCAGTTTCGGAATCAGCAGATTGGATTTGTCTTTCAGTTTCATCACTTGTTACCAGAATTTACAGCTGTTGAAAATGTCTGCATTCCTGCTTTTATTCAAAATGCTCCTGAAAAAGAAGCAGAAGCAAGAGCAAAAGAATTGTTGACTTATCTCGGTCTAGGCGAACGTTTGACACACAAACCAAACGAACTTTCAGGCGGTGAACAGCAACGTGTTGCGGTTGCTCGTGCTTTGATGAATAAACCTGCGATTGTTTTTGCTGATGAACCATCGGGTAATTTAGATTCTAAATCTTCGGAAGAGTTGCATCAATTGTTGTTTCAATTACGGGATGATTTTCAGCAAACTTTTGTTATTGTTACTCATAATAATGCATTAGCGGAAATGAGCGATAGAACTTTAGTGATGGAAGATGGATTGATTGTTTAAAGTAAAGCAATGGTTTTGATAAAAAAATAGCGTTTAGGAAATTACTCCTAAACGCTATTTTTTTATAAGTAGGTGGTCTTAAATAAGCGTCACTTTTGACAGAGGATGTTTTTTGTTTAAGGAATTTTAAAAAATAATTGCATAGCATAGCTACGGAATTAT
>CAZMEH010000622.1:0-1640 GCA_964564885.1 uncultured Saprospiraceae bacterium
AACCTACAAAATTTACGGTTTGCCCTTTAGGAACTTTGAAATAAGCCGTTTCGATAATGTCTGTTAAATGTTCTAAAACATCGACGCCTTCTGGTGCTTGAAGAAACGAGAAATGCCAAAATGTACCTAAGTGAAAAAAGTCTTTTCCATTATGTTTATTTACCACAGGTGCTTTTTCGTTCAGTGTCCATTCCTTATTTATTTTATCACAAATCTCTTCGCCAAATTCTACTGCTTCTTTTCTTAGTTCAAAAATTAGCAAGAGTTTTCCATCTACTAAATGGTCATTTTTAAAATAAAATCGAACATTCGCAGGTTTTCCTGATTTTGGATAAAAATGTCCTCGACTCTTTTCAAAACCATTTTCCTTCATTAGCTGCCCTACAGTATCTGTTAATGTTCCCTTTGCAGCATTCTCAAAAGCGACTACTTGCTCTATTTCTGTTTTATATTTAAAATATTCATTGATTTCTTTTCCCATTGCTTTTTGGTATTCGTATGTTTTGTAAAGTTTGTTAATGTGTTGAAAATAATCTTCTAAAAATATCCTTTGACGTGTTTTTTCATGACCTTCTAAATGAGTATCAAATAGTTTTTTCTTTACTTGTTCTATTAACTCATTATGCTGTACTAAAGTAAACCGGTCTTGTACTTCTTTTGGTATTTGCTTTTCTTCAACAGACAACACAACACCAACTTTATAATCTACTTTTACTGATTTCCAATAGTTTGCCAAATCATTTCTCAAGTTCTTATCTCCGATTTTATTCTCAATAATAATGGCGGACGTTTCGCTCCGAACCACCAAATCTACCCGCTTACGGGTTGAGGTCACTTTTTCTCGCTTGACAAAAACATTATCTTCTAGCTCAAACTCATCTGGCACTTCAACACCTTTTGCAATCAAACATTCCAAAAGAGAATCTATCCACAGCGTTCCTAAGCCATGTCCTGCATCTGGATTGAAAAAATACGCTAGCGCATTACTATTGTAATTTTCCTTGTCATGTACACCAATGATGTTATAAAAACTTTGATAATTATTATCGTAAGTAGGCAAACGGTTGATTAAAGGTCTTAATTGGGCTAAAGCTTTTTTCATTTGTTGGTTTAATATAAATGCTGGAATAGGGTTAAATTTATTTGTATTTCTTTTTCGCACTAGCATGACGCTACCGAAGATGTTAAAACTACAAAAAATTGTCAAAAAAACAACTTTGTAACATTGATTTTTTTTAAATAAAAATCAAGTTCTAAAACAAAAAAACAACCTTTAGCACTTAAATGCTAAAGGTTGTATCAATATAGATTATATAAAAACTAATATTCCTATTTTGTAAAAATCACGTCTTCATGTGTTTTTTAATATCCTTAGTAGACGTTCTTTTTGCTCTTCTGTCATCTCATCTCCTTCTCTAATATCTTCTTCTTCGTAGAAAGTTTTCAATATTGCTAAGGATGCCCAACCAATTACAATTCCTGCGACTATAAAGAGAGGTTGTCCCGCTTTAAAACCTCCATGACGACAAACAATACCGATGTTTTTAACAAAATGGTAAAGAGTTTTACCAAACAATCCACCGAAAAAAGTCGCTCCTACAAACTGTTTTTTATTTCTTGTCATAATTGTTTTATGTTAT
>CAZMEH010000623.1:0-5481 GCA_964564885.1 uncultured Saprospiraceae bacterium
CTCTCTTTTCTAAAATGTATAGTAGTATGCAATTATCCATTAATTTATCTTTTTCCATTGAAACCCATTGATATACCAATTCTAGTATTACTTCTATTGGGAACTACAAATGCGTTGACTGGAATATTTAATTTACCAGATTTGAAAGTCCAACCTAAAGCAAAAACAAAACCTGGACTCAATTGAATAATATTTCCTCGACTATCCATTCTTGTTTCTCGCACAGTCGGTCGATCCGTATTTGGGAATTGAGTGAACCAATCATCTTCTAATATCCAATTGTTTTCTTCATCATAGTAACCTCTAGCCGCTTGAAACATAGAAACCGTTGGGCCAAAAGCAAATTCCAACCCATTCTTATTGTTTCTCAAACCATGCAAAATAGTCATACTTGGTACAATTCGACCTTGGTCAAGTCCAGAAATCAACGGTAAGAATTCAAATAATGCTTGAAAATTCCCTTCATTCAAATATTGAACTTCAAACTGATAACCAAAAGAGGTGAAGAATGGATAGCTGTCATATCCGCCATTTTCTTTCGAGTCAGACATAATTGTAGCAGCATCACCAGTCAAAAATGTTATACCCATCCTTGGACCACTCAAGTTAAGTTGGTCAACGTTAGGATTGTTAATCGTATTTTCAAAGTCATTCTCTTTCGTCAAATAGCGTTCTAATTGTGCGTTCACTTCATTCCCAAAAAGCTTAGCAATACACATCGTCGTCATGCTTTGAATTTCTTTTAGGTAGTTTTGAAATTCCATCACTTGCGTTTTCTCAATAATGCCTTTATCAACATTAATCAAGCGCATTGTCATAATGATAACTTCACCGAAACGCTCGACACTTCCAGTAAACATATATTGTACATCTAACTTATTACCAATCTCTAAAAGACAAATTTTACCAAAGCAATTATCAATTTTCAATTCATTTTTTTCAATTAAATAAGCCACATCATAACGGTCAACTACTTCATACTTTTGAAGCTTATCTAATTCCATTCTAACTAGGTTTCCCATTTGCTTAGCGTCCATATTGATACCAACAGCGTCTATATTTAGTACGATACAGGTTGGTTTATCTGCTTCTTGTGCATTGGCAAAAACAGTCATTATAAGCATAGCGATGACTGTCAACAAAGTGCTGATTCTGAATTTCATAACTAATATATTTAAGATGTTTAAGTATTGTTTAGCTTTTGATCAAAGCCTTTTTTAGTTTCGGTTTAAATTAGAATTAATCTAATTTTTAGTCATTTAGCAAATTATTACCTTTCGTCTTATATGTTTCCAGTAACTTTATTCCCTAGTTGGTATGATACAAATGTACGACTGAAATATTGACAATAAATAGTAAAATATAATAAAGCCACTTTATTTATTTATTACATTGTGTCATTAATTCTATTTATTCCCAAATTAAGACAAGTATTTGCATAAAATAATTATTGCAACTGTGAATAACTATAGAATAATAAAATGGTACATGGTTGATGGCAAATATTGAGGTGTCTTAAAAGGTTGATAATAAAATACTTAAAAATGATTCAAAGAAGATTTTTAATAATAGGAAGTTTGATGGCAGTTTTAGCAGTTGCATTAGGTGCATTCGCAGCGCATGGTTTAAAACCAAACCTTACCGAACATCAAATCCGCATTTTTGAAACAGGCACTCGATACCATTTCTATCATACTTTTGCGATTCTAATCGTTGCGCTATTAGCTGATAAATTACCTGCAAAGAAATTAAATACTATCGGTTGGTTATTTACGATTGGAATTCTACTCTTTTCAGGTTCGCTTTACTTATTAGCCATTAGAGATTTATTGGGCGTGACTTGGTCATTCTTAGGTCCTTTGACACCGCTCGGCGGAACGCTTTTTATTATCGGTTGGGTGATTTTACTTTTTGAAGCGATTAAAATGAAAAAAATATAACTGATTGCAGCTATACTTTGAAGCAGGCAAATATTAGTAACAGTTTTCAACCACTTATTATTATGTGCCATTCGAAAACGCTACTTTAGTTCGTGTACAACTGCAAGTTATGCACGAACCAAAGTAGCGTTTTATGTATTTTTTTGTTTTAAAAGCTTCAAAAGCTGTTCTGCACCATTAAATGGAGAAAGTTTACCTGCTTCGATTTGATTTTCAATACCCTTGATTTGACTTTTTATCTCTGGATGCTCATAGAACATTTGGTGCAAATGATTTTTAATCGTTTCGTGTAGCCAATATTTAGATTGTTGTTGACGATTCGTATTAAAATAGTCGTTTTCCGTAGTTTGTTTTTGATAATTGGTAATTTCTTCCCAAATATTTTCCATACCCATTCCAGACAAACCAGAACAAATAGTTGCTTTTGCAGTCCATTGACTCAACTTTGGCGGAAACATATGTAAGCCATTTCGATATTCTCGCTGTGCTAGTTTTGCTCTGGTCAAATTATCGCCATCTGCCTTATTAATAGCAATCAAATCCGCCATTTCTACAATTCCACGCTTTATTCCTTGTAGTTCGTCGCCAGCTCCAGGCAACAATAACAGCAAGAAAAAATCAACCATCGAATGAACTGCAATCTCAGATTGACCAACGCCAACTGTTTCTATCATAATAAAATCAAAACCAGCTGCTTCGCACAAAATGATGCTTTCACGAGTTTTACGAGCAACTCCACCAAGTGAACTGCCCGCAGGCGACGGACGAATAAAAGCATCTTTGTTCGTAGAAAGATTAATCATTCTAGTCTTATCGCCCAAAATGCTTCCTTGTGAGATTTGGCTAGTTGGGTCAACCGCCAAAACCGCCAATTGCTTGCCCTGTTCAATGACAGATTGACCAAACCCTTCAATAAAGGTACTTTTCCCAACGCCTGGCGTTCCTGTAATACCCAATCGAAAAGATTGTTTAGCATGAGGCAAACAAGCATTAATGATAGCTTGTGCTTTTTCTTGGTGTGTCGTTTTATTGCTTTCAATCAATGTAATCGCTTGACTCAGCAAAACACGATTACCAGCCAAAATACCTTTTACGTAAGTTTCCACAGGTTTAACTTTTCGTCTTTCCTGAAATCGGCGAATAGAATTGACATTAATAGTTGGAGGCTTTTCAATACCTTTTATAACTTTTGGCGTAAGTTTTCCCATTGTCTCGTTTTTTAGAACAGAGAAGAACGCTCCGAAGACGGAATTGAGAGAAGAGAGAAAATAGTAGAATAAACTCATATTTGTTATCTCTGTTCTCTCATCTCTGCTCTCTTCTAACGACGTTAAAATAGAAATCGAAGCTTTAATCCTTCAAAAGTACTCATTTAACACAAAGTTTGCTAACGTTAAATAGTTGAAATGCTACGTTAGTTGTCCCATCTTCTCTCGTTGTCCTTTTCCGTTTTTATTGAAGTGACTTTGTTTCTATCTTGCATGTATAAGGAAACGACAAAAGAATAAAACGTTGTTCAAAATAATCACACACGACCTAAAAAACAACAATTGATGAAAGAATCAATTTATTCCTTAAAAAACAGAAGCTATTAAACTTTAATGCGTTTGAGCGTTATCAGTTGGTAATTGGTAAAAATTTGTATTGTTAATTTATTTCAGGCTCTCTCTCTATTTATCGCCAATTGCCGACTAATAACGCCAGCGCATTAACACAAACAGACTATAAGAACACACATTAATATATCTTTATACACCTTGAGAAGCATTTTTCCCGATAGCTATCGGGATATTTAGCTATTAACATCTATTACAAAAAACATATTTTACACACATTTTTTTATTTAATTATACGCCCCTTTTATTGATTGGTTTCAATTTATGCTGCTAAAGTCACTTCTTACGAAGTGGCTTTTTTTTGTTTAAAACCATATTTCAGAACGGGACATATTAACGAACAAAGGATCGGACACCCTCTAGGCGTCCGATCCTTATTTTAATAATAAAGAGTAGTAAAAATAGTTCTTAAACGGCAGGCATCGCACCATTCTTATCATGCGTATCAGGCATTTTACAAATCTCGTCCGAAGTTTTACCACAAACGGTACAATCTCCAAGTTGGCTTTTCAACATTGGATTATTTGTAGCACAAGTTCCTCTGAACGGTTCACCTTTGACTACCCAACGAAGGTTAATCATAAGAGACGCTAATCCAAATGTTATAAAAACTATTATAAATGTTGATGCGAAAGTTCCCATGTTTTAGTTATTTGTTATTAATCGCCAATTAGCAGCAACTAATTATGTCAACAAATGAAAAAATCATTAGTTTAAAATTATACACGAAGTTAATTCTAAAAGATTGATAATAAAACTATCAACATGTAAAATGTCAACTTTTAACAAAAAATACTAATCGTTTAAAATAAAATACCCTTTTTAATCTTCGATATATTCAATCTGAATCAAAACAGGACAATTTTTACGGAGCATTTCTGCGACACCGCAATACGTTTCCTCTGCCATTTTTACCGCTTTTTCAATTTTTGCATGATTGAGTTCTTTTCCATAAAACTTGAATTTTAAACGAATTTCTGAATATACTGTTGGATTAACATCTGTTAAATCGGCTTCTACTTCTGCTTCTATTCCATCATACGGAACACGCATTTTATCCAAAAACATCACAATATCAATGCCTGCACAGCCAACTAAACCAGCTAATAAAAGCCGTTTTGGACTTGCGCCTGTATCGTCGCTCATTGGTGGAACTGCGTCTGTTCGCACTACATGATTACCTATTTGATGGTCAAATCCCATCTTCGAAACCCATTTAGAAGAAATTGAATGTGTCATATTTATTTACGATTTACGATTTTAGACTTGCCTGCTGCAAGCAGGTTACATAAATGTATATTCTAAAATCATCATTTTTTATATTAGAATTTAAATTTAGATAGTTTGGCTCTTTAACGATTTCTGCAAAAATTAATATTATTTTAATCCAATGGCGGCCTGCCCCATTGCTTTTCAAAGAATTAGAAAAATGAGGCATCTCACATTGGACTGAAATGCAGAAACTTCTCTCACGAGCCCACCTGTCGTCAACTTGGCAGACAGAGCTTAACCTAGTCAATTGTCAAAAGCCCAATAGTTTAACAAAAGCGGCTTCATTTAATTGCTACGGTTAAAATAATTAAAAGAATTTTAATTTTATGTCCTTTTAAATTTTAATTAACTTTCTTAGCTTGTATTATTGTGTGATAAATAAAATAAAATCAGTCAATAATCAGCTCTATGAGCAATATACTTATACACGCACATTCCGGTTTTCGTCGGATAGTTTTAGGGTTTTTAGTGTTTGCTGTCTTGAACGCTTTGATGAAAATGATTGGCAATAAAGAATTTACCGCACAAGATGGAAAAATTAACTTTTTGACACCTAGAACAATGGAAGTACAATTCCTTAGGAACGCCAGTTAAATAACTGACCGAATTTTGAGAAGATTATATTTTCTTTTAGCAATCTAAAAAATTAGAAT
>CAZMEH010000624.1:0-1835 GCA_964564885.1 uncultured Saprospiraceae bacterium
TGTTTTTAAAAAAAATGAAGAACAAATGAAATATCTCGCACTAAAGGGCATAGTTTTTACTATCGAACTTGAAAACTAAACCTAACTAACCAAACAGCTATTCCTTAAACAAAAAAAAATTCCATCTTACTATTTCTAGCAAGATGAAATTTTCTCTAAGTTTTCCAATAACAAACAGTAGAAACTAGCCGCCTAAATAAGCCTTGAGTGCTTTACTTCGTGCTGCCGTGCGTAGTTTATGTATAGCTTTATCTTTAATCTGACGAACACGTTCTCTGGTTAAACCAAAATGCTCACCAATATCTTCTAAAGTCATTGGATGCTTAACATCAATCCCATAGAATAACATGATAACGCCACGTTGTCTCTCCGTAAGTGTAGATAAAGCTCTTTGAAGTTCGATGCTTAAAGATTCTTTGTAATCCAAATCTCGGTCAGTACTACCGACCTTACCGTTAGGAATTACATCTAATAACGAACTACTTTCACCTTCTACGAATGGAGCATCTAATGAAGTGTGCTTCGAGCCTACGCTCAAAGTGCTTTTAACGTCCTCAACACGTAAATCCAATGCAATTGCCAATTCCGCTGCCGTTGGTTCTCTTTGAAATTCTTGCTCTAACCTTGCGAATTCTTTATGAATCTTAGTTAAAGAGCCTATTTTGTTCAAAGGCAAACGAACAAGTCTTGACTGTTCTGCTAATGCTTGAATGATTGACTGACGAATCCACCAAACAGCGTAAGAAATAAATTTGAAACCCTTCGTTTCATCAAATCGTTGAGCAGCTTTTACCAAGCCGAGATTCCCTTCATTGATGAGGTCATTTAATGATAAATTACGGTTTTGATACTGTTTCGCAACAGAAACCACAAATCGAAGATTTGCATTTACCAGTTTTTCGAGAGCTTTTTCATCGCCTTGTTTAATACGACGAGCCAAATCTACTTCTTCCTCGGCAGTTAATAATTCGACTTTCCCAATTTCTTGTAAATATCGTTCTATCGACTGACTTTCCCTGTTTGTTATGGACTTAGAGATCTTAAGTTGACGCATAACCCTATTTCCTTTTTATACTAAGTTAAATAAACTGTCTAGATATATAGAACGCTAGTTCTTTTGAATAAGTTCGTTCCATTTGATAGTATTACATACTTTTAACACTATAATGACGATTTATTTTTAATAAGACACCTTTTAAATCAGTTTTGTCTAAATAAATGTAATTGACAACCTTATAGTTACTTTACTCAAAAACTTTGCAAAAATACATTATTCTTTTGGAATAAGAATTTTTATCATTCTTTTTATGAAAATATTGTGGACTTTGGGAATATACACTTTTTTTTTACGCTTGTCAACAAAGCAATCAAATGTTTTTATCTTTTATAGTACCTTTACTAGGTTCATTCAAAAAAATTAGTAAATTACATAACTTATGTTACCCAAAATATCACTCCGAAGACTCCTGCTATGCAGAATTAGCCGCCTCTTTTTCCAGCTAAAAAGAAGCAAAAGTAGTCATTCGACAAATTTCAAATACTAGTTTCGCTAACTATCCTATTTAGCCTTTTACTAATAAATCAACGCTTAGGAACGTGCAAAGAATAAGTGGTTCTCTGAAAATTATTCTGGAAATATAATAGTCTTTATTCACAAAGGTTAACAATAAAAATGACAGGCTATGTGCCGCATAGCCATATAGCTAAGAGAAAAAGTGGCTCTCACAGCGTGCAATGGATTAAAACCGTCCCGAGTGCTCGGATTAGCGTCAAGGAGATTATAAGTTATTGATTATCAAGTGATTGTTTTGTTTTTTGAATTTTCTATTGCCACG
>CAZMEH010000625.1:0-1618 GCA_964564885.1 uncultured Saprospiraceae bacterium
AATAATATAAACAAATATTTTCTAACAACTGTAGACTTTTTGACTTCTAAAAATCATTTATCATTCAAAACATCTTTCAGCAAGAAATACAAGGAAAAACAAACACCTATGAGCGCAAAACCTGCCGTCCAATATGAGGTAGTTGCTTCATAGTATGCATCGACTTTTTGACCAATGAAGGCAAAAAAAGCGATAATTGCACCCATTTGAAAAGCCATTGCAGAATACTTCAAATAAGCATTAGCTTGCTTCTTTTGTGAGTTTGGTGACTTTTTTGTCTTTTCCTGAAATTTGTCTTGCATTTGTTGTTGCACTTTGTGCGCCGCCCATGTGGCAACTTACATTAAATATTGCGCCAGCTTCTACAATCAATTTTGATGTTGTAATTTCACCATTGATAGATGCTGTTTTTCTTACATTCAATAAGCCTTTCACATTTAAAGTACCCTCAAAACGTCCTTCAATCATTGCGTTAGCACAATTGATTTGACCTTCGATAAAGCCTGTTGGACCTATGATTACTTTAGATGCGCACTCCAGACTTCCTTTGATTGTACCGTCTACTCTAATGTCGCTTTCTGCCGTTACTTTACCTTCTATTAATGTGCCTTTTACAAGGCTATTCAAACCATTTAAGGCCGTAGCTGTCGCAGCAGCTTTATTATTTTGCGTTTTTTCTTTCCCTCCAAACATACAGTAGTTCTTTAATTCGTTTAGAAATTTTGATATTTTTTTTTGATTCTGGGTTAATGAGTTTTAATCAACTCAAAAATAATAATAATCTTTGGCGAGTTAATTATTATAGAAGAATCATAATTTTAAGATTTTAACACCGTAAGTATCTAACAAAACAAGCTTATTATTACTTAATTCTTCTATTTGTCTAAAAACTTGGTCTTATTTGATTGCATGGTAAATATATTGAAATTACCTTCAATAAAAAAATATGGTTCTCTGAAAATTATTATAGAAATATTATTTTTAGAGAAAATTAGCAATAAAGATGACTTGCCCACGAGATTTCGTGGCAGGCTGTCAGCCATGTGCCGTCCGCCGTCAGCCGATTTTTGAAGCTTCCACAATAATTTTCAAAGAACCAAGAATATTTTATATCTGTTAATTCAAAGCTAAGGAATTGTGACATTAAATGTAGAAGATATAAGTGGGCATCTTACTTGTTTGCGAAACAATAGCCACTAATATTGGCTTGAATAGACGAGATGCCCATTTATACTTTTAGGGAAGTGATTTATTCCTATGCGACGCTTTAATAACGTATTTAATTTTACCAACTTTATTTCAAAAAAATTGAGATTAATTATAAAATAACTTCATTAATAAATCACGTTATTCCATAATATTACATTAATAAATATAGTATATTTAGAATTCATTAGCACTTGAGCAAAATATTAGGATTTTCTTAAGTATTTAGATACACCAATTATGTAGTTACTGACATCTAATTGAGCAAATGCTCATTAATAAAAAATGATATGAAATACTTTCCGTCAATCCTAGTCACAACTCTATGCTTGTTCATAAGTAGTTTTGTCTTTGGATTTCAAATACCGAAGAACGATATGAACAATCCGTTCGATTATGATAAAGCATGGTC
>CAZMEH010000626.1:0-2233 GCA_964564885.1 uncultured Saprospiraceae bacterium
AATAAATATAATCTAATTATTGATACTGAGGATAATCAATTAAGGTTTTTATATTATAGAGGAGATACATTATATTTAGTTCAACATACAATAAAAAAAGCTTGGTCTGATTAATAATAAATTGAAATTACTACCGCTCACATTCCTTATGTCGATTATAAACCGACACTTATATCCGTTTACGACTACAGGTCTAATATCATCAACTTAAGGAAATTAGTTGCAGAGCAACGACATAATATAGCCTATGGTGCAAACCATAGGTTTATAATGAAAAAACAAAAATCAGTGCCAGCGGCACGACACAACTGTATCGCTACCCTGTAGCTTGCTATTTATTATTATTTCATCCTATGGTTCACACCATAGGCTATTATGTTTCGCCACGCTGCGGCTTAAGTTGACGACATTAGACTAAAAGTCGTAACGAGCAATTTTATGTTGGTTCAAGCAATAATTACCTTTATACTTCGTATTTCTCAAAAAACGATATACATTTTGCCTTGCCTGTCTCGAAATATCGGTGGAAACTTCGTAGGTTGATGATACACAACCTGCGGTTTTGTTCACTCAATCGGACAAAAAAGAAAGTTTATCTAATATCTTGAAATAAAAATGCTCATTTAATATTCTCTTAACGTGAGTAAGTTACTTTTGTGGGCTTTCAAATTGTTAAAAACGAGGTTTTTTAAAGAACTTCTTAAAAAATAAAAAATATGCGTCAACGTATGCTGACGATGCTGGTTCTTTTTTTATCAGCAGATGTATATGCTTTTCAAGCAGTCCGAACATTGATTAAAGACATGTCATCCGCTTGGCGATGGTCGATTATAGCTATCTATTGGCTAATCCCAATATTGTTGATTTTCGCTTTTTCGATGATATTTACAGGAAACGAAGACTTATTAGACCGTAATGTCTGGGTTTACCTGATGTCTTTCTTGTTGATTACCTATGTGTCAAAGGTCGTTATAGGAGGCTTTTTATTAGTTGGTGATTTGTTGATTTTTATTCCTAGAGTTTTCAAATCGTTATTTCAATATTTGCCATTTGGAGAAAAAAGTGTGGATGCCACAGCACAAGTATTCAATAAGAGTCGTCCAAAATTCATCGCAAAAGTAGCTTTAATCATTGGTGCAATTCCGTTCACGACACTGATTTACGGTATTGTCCGCAATGCTTATCGTTATCGAGTGGTCAGGCAAACCGTCACGCTGGATAATTTACCAGCAAAACTAGATGGATTAAAAATTGTTCAAATCTCAGATATTCACTCTGGTAGTTTCACGATGAAAGAACCTGTGCGCAAAGCAATTGATTTAATTAATAAAGAATCGGCGGATATCGTATTTTTTACGGGCGATATTGTCAATGAACGTGCTTCTGAAATGGATAAATTCATGGATGTTTTTGATAAAATAAAATCAAAACATGGTATTTATTCTATTTTAGGAAATCATGATTATGGTGATTATGGCGATTGGGAAGATGATGATGAAAAAGTGGCTAACTTTGCTCGTTTAAAGGAAATTCACAAAGAATTAGGCTGGGATTTATTGCTCAATGAAAATAGAATCCTTGAGATTAATGATGAAAAACTAAGCATTATTGGCGTAGAAAATTACGCTGCTAATCCTAGGTTTAGAACCGCAGGCGATTTAGAAAAAGCATATAAAGGCGCAGAAGCTGCTCCTGTGAAACTGTTGCTTTCTCACGACCCGTCGCACTGGGACGCACAAGTAAATAAGGATTTTAAAGATATAGATATTACGTTTTCTGGACACACGCACGGTTTTCAGTTTGGTATAAAAATCCCTGGTTTTATCAATTGGAGTCCAAGTAAATACTTGTACAAACAATGGGCAGGATTATATCAAGAAGGAAATCAATACATTTATGTTAATCGTGGATTAGGCTTTTTAGGTTATCCAGGAAGAGTTGGAATGTTACCAGAAATTACTGTAATGGAATTGAAAAGCGGTAAGTTGAAAGAGATTTGATATCTTTTAAGTTGTACCGTCGAATTTATTCGACATGGTGCTACATCAATGCTTGTCAAATATTAGTGCAACAATTTAAAATAGAAAGCGAGAATAGAAACATTCCTATTCTCGCTTTTTTAATTGTACCGTCGAATTTATTCGACATGGTGTTTTGTTCGTGATTATCAAGCATTGCCGAAACACCATGTCGAATAAATTCGACGGTACAACTTAAAAGATATCAAATCTCT
>CAZMEH010000627.1:0-4051 GCA_964564885.1 uncultured Saprospiraceae bacterium
AATTGTATTTCAGAACTCATTCAAGTGGTTTCGTTTCTATTTTGGCGTTTATTTTTGATTTTTAACCTCCCTTAATCCCTCCAAAGCAGGGAAATATAATCCTGTCTCCCTCCTTTGACGAGACTAAGGGAAGTTAGAAGCCAACTCTACCGTAGTTCATTTTTAAAATGTACATTAGTAAGGCAAAGGAAACTCACTATGTACTTTGTGAATCTCTTGCAATGCCTCTTTGCTCAATTCAATATCAAAGGCAGCAATATTATCTTTAAGCTGTGACATTTTAGTTGCGCCGATGATAGTTGAAGTCACCCACTTATGCTGATTGCACCAAGCTAAACTCAATTGACTAGGTGTCATGTTATATTTTTTAGCAATGGCAGCGTATTTTCTAACCGCATTATGCACACTTTCTTGGTCTCTGAAATTACCATGTCTATTGACCAAAGTCCAGCGAGAACCTGCTGGCATTTTTCCATCTAAGTACTTGCCAGACAAAACGCCTGCGCCAAGTGGCGACCACGGCAAATAAGCAACATCATTCATCACAGAAGATTCTACGACGTATGGATAATCCTTAGAATGAACTAAACTGAACTCATTTTGAAGTGAAATCATCTGAGGTAAATCGTGCTTTTTTGCTAAAGAGATATACTTATCAACGCCCCAAGCCGTTTCATCTGAAAGACCACAATGACGGATTTTACCCGCTTTGATACAATCATTCAACGCTTCTAAAATGCTGAGAAATTCTTCCTCTACTTTGTCATTATCCGCTTTTAGTAAATCAATTTTTTCAAATGCATGGCGACCAAAATGCGGATGTTGACGATTTGGCCAATGTAATTGATAGACATCAATGTAATCGGTTTGAAGTCTTTTTAGAGAGGCATCAACAGCAGGCATGATGTCTTTTGCAGTATAAGCTTTCCCATTGTTTCTGGCATATGGTAAACCTGGCCCAGAGATTTTAGTCATCAAAATCACTTTCTCACGGATATTTGGACGATTGGCAAACCAGTTTCCGATGATAGTTTCTGTTGTTCCATAAGTTGTTTCGTCAGCTGGAACAGCATAAAGTTCTGCTGTATCTATGAAGTTAATACCTTGCTCAATCGCATAGTCTAACTGCTCAAATGCTTCGTCTTGTGTATTTTGCTTGCCCCAAGTCATGGTGCCTAAACAGCAACGAGAGACTTGTAAATCACTACTTCCTAATTTATTATATTTCATTTTATACTAAATTGTCTTACTTCAAATAAATAAAAATCTTAAACGTTTTGAAAATGCTTAAGGTTTTGACTACTCTGCCCGATGATTTTAAAATAGGTTTTGGCTAAAGTAGGTTTATATATCTTTATATTAAAAAAAATACTTGTAGAAATTGTTTAAAAATTCATAGAAAACAATATAAAAAGAAGTCCTCATCAACAGTCTCAATTTACTATATTTACACTACAATAAAAACATTTGCAGCTATTTGAAAACAATATCAACCCAAAACTTTCTGAAATAAAAGAGCAATTACTTACTCTTTTATTTCTATTGCTAGCTATATTATCCGCAGGACAATCTACAAATGAGGATTATAAAATAGAAGTCCAACACTGGAATGTAGAAGATGGGCTTTCTCATCGTCGTACAAATGTAGTTCATCACGATAATCAGGGCTTCATTTGGATTGGTACAAATTACGGACTAAACCGATTTGATGGACATCAATTCAAGGTTTTTTCAAAAGAAAAAGATGGATTAGGTGATAATCAAATTTCTGGAATAGTGGAAGATAATGAAGGCTGGCTTTGGGTGACTTCTAATTTAAATTTTGACAAGGATCGCTCCTTATCTTTTATAAATATTTACACTTATGAAGTCATTAATGTAAAGGAGCGTTTTGGTAATAATTTCCCTTTTGATCCTAACAAACTACTTTCCCTTAAAAGTGATAATAATGGCACTATTTGTTTAAGCACTATCAATAAGGTGTACCTGTATAAGGATAAAAAATTCAAATTATTCTACGATAGCGACGAACCTATATTTATTACTGATTTTTATCAAAAAAAAAATCTTAGGCTACAAAAAGAAAGGTAGTAATACTCTTATTATTGAGGCTTTTGAGCTAAGTCAAAATGAATATAAAACGATTGGTCAATTTGAAACCTTTGGTGATGCAGCGGACCGAATCACGTTATTCTCTGATGGTAATAATAATAGATGGTTTGGAACACAAACTGAACTTTATTTTCAAAAAAATGGAAAATCAGATTGGAATAAAAAACCATTATCTAAACTGGTTAAAACGGAAAATGCTCAAAATCCTTTTTCATTGTTTTCTCAAAAACATTTTCCTAATTCAGCATATCTATGGCTTTATGATTTCAATGAATTAATCGTATTTAATCCTGATACAGATTTCTCTATAGAGCTTGGAGCAGCTTATCCAGAACTAAAAAAAGCGGATATTAAAAACATGAATTTTGATAGATATGGCAATGCTTGGCTGTCAACAGAATTCGGTCTTTACAAGATAAAAATTACTGAAAATCATTTTAAAAACTATCTAAACCAACCTTTAACAGATTACAATATAGCAACAACATTCAGTTGTCGAGGCATGACTATAATGCAGGGAAAGCTTTGGGTGAATGGCGTTCAATAATGAAACCGTTCATTGGTATCAATTCCTAAAACAAACCTTTGCTAGTTTTGAATCTTTTGCGGATATGAAATTCATTAATTATCAATTTCAATACGAAGGAGATAAAGAGTTGAATACTATTATTGATAGCCAAAAAGTTGAAACGGTTTTAAATAATTTGCTTTCCAATGCTTTTAAATTTACACCAAATCATGGTGAAGTTACCATGAAAGCAGGCACAACGGAAAAGTATCTTTGGGCAGAAATTCACGATACAGGAAGAGGAATTGCAGCAGAAGATTTACCGAATATTTTCAATCGTTTTTATCAAACAAAAAATAAAAATCAAGCGGCAGAAGGCGGAACAGGTATTGGATTGGCACTAACTAGAGAAATTATCGGCGTACTAAAAAGTAGTATTAGCGTAGAAAGTGAACAAGGAAAGCTAACTATTTTTAAAATCGAATTACCATTAAAAATAGCTAAAGCAAATGAAATTGTTCCAATCGAAAAGGACATCATTGAGATAGAAAATAAACAATTAACTCCATCTCCTCTCCTACTTCAAAAGGAAAAGACACCAGAAAAATTCTCCAATACTATTCTTTTAGTCGAAGACAATCCAGATTTATCATTATTTATTAAATCTCTTTTAGAAGAATACTATGAAGTTGTAACGGCTACCAACGGAGAGGAAGCATTAGAGAAACTTGGTCAATATCCGACTATTCAACTTATCGTCAGCGATGTAATGATGCCTGTCATGGATGGTTTTCAACTTTTAGAACAATTAAAATCAACACCAAAATATCAAAATATTCCAGTCATCATGCTAACGGCTAGGGCTTCTTTGAGGGATAAACTCAAAGCACTTCGCATCGGTGTTGATGATTATTTGACTAAGCCTTTTATAAAAGAAGAACTGCTGGCTCGTATTGATAATTTGCTACAAAATGCGCAAGGTAGGAAAGAAGCGCAAACGCTTCAATTAGAAAATATCGTCATTCCAGCAATAGTTAATGTAATAAAATCCGACGCAAAAGAAAGCAATCAAAAAGACGCTGAAACGCAAAAATGGTTAGATGATTTGGAGCAAACTATATTGAAAAACATAACGCTTTCTCAATTTACCGTTGATGATGTAGCTGCTGAAATGTTCACGAGTAAGCGTCAGCTTTACCGAAAAATCAAACAACATATTGGAATTACACCACTTCAATATATCAAAACCTACAAACTCAATCACGCTCGTGATTTATTAGAAACTCGAAAAGCCAATTCTGTAAAGTCTGCCGCATACTCCATCGGCTATCCTAATGTTGTTTACTTCCATAGAGAGTTCAAAAAAGCGTTTGGACGATTACCTTCCGATTATTTATCATAGAAAAGTAGAGCGAACAGCCTGTTCGCCAC
>CAZMEH010000628.1:0-1590 GCA_964564885.1 uncultured Saprospiraceae bacterium
ATGCTAAAACTATTGATAAACGCTTGATTTTCAAAACGAAGCTCATTTTTATTTCGGTAGCCAAAGCTACCGAAATAAAAATAGCTGAAGTATTGGAATATCAATGGTTTGTCAAGAGATTAGCAGTGAGTTTTTAAACAAGTTCAGTTAATGGATAGTGAGCAATTCATTGATTATCAAATAATTGCTCATTGTCAATTATCAATTAATCTAAACCATTTCAATACACATCGCAGATGCGCCACCGCCACCATTACAGATGCCAGCAAGACCAAGTTTCCCTGATTTATGTTTCAACACAGACATTAAAGTAATCAAAATACGGCAACCAGAAACGCCAATCGGGTGTCCCATAGAAACTGCGCCACCAAATACATTGACTTTAGAATGATCTAAATCTAAACGCTTCATATTTGCAATAGCAACAACTGAAAACGCTTCGTTAATTTCAAAAGCATCCATATCGTCCATCGTCAAACCTGCTTTTTTCAATGCTTTTGGCATCGCTAAAGCTGGCGTAGTTGTAAACCAAACAGGTTCTTGAGCAGCATCAGCATAACTAACGATTTTTGCAATCGCTTTAACGCCAAGTTCTTCCGCTTTTTCTTTACTCATTAAAACCATAGCAGCACCGCCATCATTTATTTTTGAAGCATTACCCGCAGTTACTGTTCCGTCTTTTTTGAAAACTGAACGCAAACGTTTCATATCTTCCACTGTCTGAATACGCTTATTTCCTAATTCTTCATCAGCTGTGATAACTAACGCAGCTTTTTTGCGCTGAGGAATTTCAACTGCAACGATTTCGTCTTTCATCCAACCATTTGCCGTAGCTTCTCTAGCACGACGGTAAGATTCAAAAGCATATTCATCTTGTTCATCACGAGAAATATTATCACCTTCTGAACAAACTTCACCGCAAGTTCCCATCATGCTACCATCATATGGATCTTGCAAACCGTCCCGAACAATCGCATCAATGATTTGTCCATTTCCGTATTTGATACCAGAACGACCACTAGGAATATAATGCGGAGATTGCGTCATGCTCTCCATTCCGCCAACAACAACGATATCATTGTCACCCAACATAATAGATTGCGCACCAAATATAACCGCTTTCATTCCAGAAGCACAAACTTTATTGACAGTCGTACAAGGAACATTCATAGACAAACCTGCTGCAATTGCTGCCTGACGAGCTGGTGCTTGTCCTACATTTGCTTGCAAAACATTTCCCATGAACACTTCTTGAACTTGATCCGCTTTGATTCCTGCTCTTTCAACGGCAGCTTTCATCGCTTTACTTCCCAAATCAATTGCAGTCAACTTTGAATACATTCCGCTAAGGTTGCCAATCGGTGTGCGTGCCATTGAAACTATATAAACTTCTTTCATCAGTTTGTTTTGATATGTGTAAATACGTTTGCTTAAAATATAAAAGAGTTGAATAAAACTTACACGATGCAATAATTTAGTTGCCTAAGCAAGTTAATCAATATTTATGAATATAGCTAATTTGCAAAACACAGACCAACTTTACATTTCAGTATTTAATTTGGACTATATTCATTTAATTAATTAATTTTA
>CAZMEH010000629.1:0-2751 GCA_964564885.1 uncultured Saprospiraceae bacterium
TCAATTGTTCGGCTATTCAATTATTCAATTGTTCAAAAACACTTCTACATTCAATTGTTCGGCTATTCAATTATTCAATTGTTCAAAAAACACTTCTACATTCAATTGTTCGGCTGTTCAATTATTCAATTGTTCAAAAACACAATCACATCTTTTGCCGATTCCTCCGGCACTTCTTCCATGGGAACATGTCCAACATTCCTATAAATCTTCAAGGTTGAATTTATAATATCTTTATGGAATTGCTGTGCATTTTCCACCGGCACAAGCAAATCTTTGTCGCCTGACATCACCAAAACAGGCATTTTTAAATCCTTAATCAAATGATGTCGGTCTTGTTTGACTTGTTGTAATCGCTGCATGACTGCTTTTCTATTTCCCTCTCTCAACAACAATTCATAATATCGGTCAATCCGTTCATCCGTTACTTGACTGTCGTCGGCATAAACATCAAATGCTGTTTTTTTGATAATAAAGCGAGGCGTGATTTTTTCTAACCATTTTGATAAAAACGGATTTGCGCCCATCCTGAAAGCAATGGGCAGTTTTTTTGATTTTCTAGGATAGCCGCTCGCATCAACCAAAATCAACTTTTTGACTTGTTCCTCATGCAACAAAGCATAATTCCAAGCCAAATGTCCGCCAAACGAATTACCCACTAAAGCAAAACTATCCACGCCAATTGCATCAAAAGCCTTTTCTAAAAACTCCATATAAAAATCTAAAGAATAGACATTTTCTGGATTTGCGCCAGTCAACCCGAAACCTGGCAAATCTAGTCGGACAAGCTGAAAACTGTCTTTTAATTCTTCCGTCCATAAATCCCAATCACGGACAGAACCACCCGTACCATGCAACAAAACCAATGTTTTAGTTCCTGTTCCTTCTATACTATAATGCATCGGCATTCCTAAAATATCCTTATATTGAGAATGTTCTAAGGCGTATTTTTCTTTTAAATAATCTAACGGCAAGTCATTTTTATAGTTAATAGCTAACAGCGCAATACCTATAAAAATGGCTATTAGTAAGCTGATTCCTGAGTATTTTAATATTTTTTTTATCATAAATGGTTAGATTATTTATTCTTGTTTTTTTTAAAAAAAGTAACTTCCTTCATTTCGTGATTTGTTTTTTTAAATTAAGAATTACCAATAATACAAAACCTAATCACTTGTTAATCACTTGTTAAACGAAACCTAAAGCGGGCATCTCTCCTTTTTATCTTATACCTTTATAACAAGATATAGTTCTATTTTCAATTTATTCATAAAATGCATCAAATGAAATATAGCATCATTGCCTTAGTTTTAGTTTATTTTGGATTTGGAAATTTTGGCATTCCAGAACAGCTTGCAATAAGTGCAAATGATCTAAAATATGAAGTAAATAGAGTTTACGCACCTCTTTCCATCTCAAAAGAGCAGTTAAATAAAGCTAATACTTTAATTGATATTAATCGCTATTATAAAGCATCTTGGGTAAAAGAATATGTTTCCGTTGAGGTTTTGACGATTCATAAAGGGAAGATAAAGAAAGCGATAAGTCAAAATAATATACTCAGCAAAGAACAAAAAAAGCTACTAAAAAAGGCTGATATAGGCACAGAAATTGAAGTTAAAGTGTTGTATTTACCTGAAAATAATTTAAAACACAATGATGTTAAAGAAAACAATTTTGCATTTATAGTTAATCCTGAAAATACGGCAAAATATATTGGCGGAGAACAAAAATTGAACGAATACTTAAAGAAGAATGCAATCGGTAAAATTGCGGATGATCATTTCAAAGGCTACGCTTTAGCGGCGGTAAAGTTTACCGTTAATGAAAAAGGTCAAATCATCAATGAACACATATTTGAAACATCGAAGGATGAAAAGATAGATCAATTATTGTTAAAGGTAATTTCCGATATGCCAAACTGGAAGCCAGCAGAATATGCTAATGGAATTAAGGTGAAACAGGAATTTGTCTTGACCGTTGGAAACCATGAAAGTTGCGTAATCAATACTTTAAATATCGGTCGCCTCAGTAATGGAGATAAAGTAGATTAATTAAGAAAGCAGCATAGAATTAACTCAACCGAGTGTTCTATGCTGCTTTTTTATCTATCTTCTCGTTTTCTAAAACTAGTCATTAGTGCCTTAATCCATAAATAATTGACAACTATAATTTTAATTTAAACAATTGAAAACCTCAGGATTAAATTTAATGTCGGCAGCTACACTTAGGCATCATAAAAGAATTAGTTTGTTCATGCCATTCAAAGGAATTATTATTTTTATCTAATTCCCAATAGAATGGTTTACGATCTAATTTTCTGTTACCAATCTCATTCATAGTTGCTGCGTCGTATAATCGACCATTAATCATGGTGTAAATTACGGTTTCAGTATTTTGAATATCTTCCAGTGGGTTTTTATCCAAAACGATTAAATCTGCTAGTTTCCCAACTTCCAAAGAACCAATAGATTTATCCAAACCAATATAATGCGCACCATTAATTGTGGCAGATTTCAACGCCTCTAAATTTGACATGCCGCCCTGTTGTAGCATCCAAAGTTCCCAATGAGCACCCAAGCCTTGAAGTTGTCCGTGTGCACCCAAGTTCACTTTTACTCCTGCATCGGCCAATTTTTTACAAGATTTTGAAGTCAAAATATAACCATTATCATATTCCTCTTGCGGTAACATCATTCTATGACGAGAACGAGAATCTACAATCGCTCTTGGTGTAAAAGTCAATAAACG
>CAZMEH010000630.1:0-2225 GCA_964564885.1 uncultured Saprospiraceae bacterium
TATTGATTTGGTTGTTAAATAAAGCGAATAGCTTTGATTTATGGACAGCAGGACGTGTTCTGACAAGTGAATCTGATAAGCAATCGTTTGAGTATTTTAGATATTGGTTAATGATGCAAGGGCAACGCATTTTTAAAAAAACACTTGATGACGCAGAATATTTAGAACTATTTATTGCTGACTTCAAGTCCAATTCTGTCAATATCAAAGACTATGCGGAGTTGTCTTTAATCGCAGAAAGAGCTTATTCAATCAAAACATCAGAAAGAAATTATAAATTTGTCCAGCCATTTGATTTGTTAAAGGATTTATTGGACGGAGAAATGGAAAATAATAATCATGTAATAGAAGATATTTTACCTGTTCTTTGTCAAGGAATGGGTTGGAATAACGAAATCGTCGAAGGCAATTGGCTGTCTGACGACAATGAATTAGGAATTAGAAATTAAGAATTAAAAAGAGGAATGGAAACTAAAGTTAAAGTTACAAAGAAGATAGGCGTAACAGTTGGATTGGATGAGAATAATCTACCTGTGAAAATGTGGTGGAAAGCCAGTGAAAATCCAAAAAATATTCAACCAGAGGTCAAAGCAATTTTTTTATCCATGTTTGATAAGGATACAAAAGATACTTTGAAGCTAGACTTATGGACAAAGGATTTTCAAACAAACGAAATGGATCGATTCACTTATCATACATTACGTTCGTTAGCAGATAGCTATTTCAAAGCAACAGGAAATAAAGAAATGGCTAATCAAATGCAGCAATTTGCGCAGCATTTTGGTGAAAAAACGGAAGTCTTAGTAAAAGAGTAATTATTTAGGTATTAAGTGTTAGGTATTAGATAGTAAGTGTCTTGTTGTCCTGTCCTGCAATAACAGGACTAAAAACGTCAAGACAAAATAGGTGTCAGAAGAGATTATAAATATTTTTTTTGCATGCAACCAAAAGAATTCAATTTTTGTCTGCCTTAAATACCTAATACCTAATTCTATTTAAATGTCGTTAGGAGACCAACCCTTTTGAAGAAAGTTACGTTTATTCTATCGAAATGTAATTTGACTAAAACAATTGAACAAAATTAACTCATCAATGAAAAAAATAATCTTTTCCTTTAACACTACCCTAGCTTTTTTATTTGTTCTAATTTTTGCTGTTTCTTGCTCTAGCAATAAAGAAACAGATAATAAAACTAGCGAAACGGATACTTCAAGCGAACTCCTCAGCAATAAAACGGAAGCAGGAAATGAAATTGATTACGCAGAAACAAATCAAGCAGAAGAAGAAACCTTAGCGGAAGAAACACCGACAAAGGTTAATAATACAGAAGACGAAAAAAACAATAAAAAAGCTGAAACTAAAAAAACAGCTACATCAAAAATAATAGATTCGAGTCCTAAAAGAAATCAGGAAACTGCGTCAACACCGACGAAAACTACACCGAAACGTGAACTTAGAAATGCAGAGAAAGTAGGAACTACTCCTAAAAAAGTAGAGAAACCTACAAAGCCATTTTCTCACGATAGTTGGAATGTGTTATTGCAAAAATACGTTAGCTCAACAGGTAAAGTAAATTATGCAGGTTTCAAAAAAGACAAAGCAAAACTAGGTGCTTATTTGAAATTATTGTCTGCGAATGAGCCGTCGGGTAAATCTCGTAATGACCAAATGGCTTATTGGATTAACGCTTATAATGCGTTTACGGTTGGTTTAATTGCCGATAATTACCCAGTTTCTAGTATTTTAAAATTGGATAATGGTAAAACTTGGATGGTCAAACGAATTACGATTGGCGGTAAAAAGTATTCTTTAGAAGATATTGAAAAGAAGGTTTTAATTGGAAAATTCAAAGAGCCAAGAATACATTTTGCAATTAATTGTGCTGCAAAGTCTTGTCCGCCATTAAAGAATAGAGCTTGGAAAGGCAGTAGCTTGAATAGTGACCTTGACCGTGCGTCTAAAAACTTTATTAATAGTACATCTTACAACGAAATTGAGAAAAAAACGGCTAAACTTTCGCAAATTTTCAATTGGTATAAAGGTGATTTTAGCGATGTGAATGCTTTTATTAATAAGTATGCAAATACTCAAATTACAGGTAAAACAAAAGTTAGTTTTAATGAATACAATTGGAATTTGAATAATTAAGATAAAAGGAATTGAACTGGTTTAAAGAGTGACAAGTACATTAGAAAAGGAAGCGATGCATGGTGTAAATCTACCTA
>CAZMEH010000631.1:0-2469 GCA_964564885.1 uncultured Saprospiraceae bacterium
GGATAATGTTAAACCTATCTTTAGCGGTTTGTTTCTGCCGCATTTGGAAGCGGTCAACGATTTGAAAAAGGCGATTGAAGTTTCAAAAGCGAATGGCGCAAAGGGTGTTTCATTTTTTGGCTACGGAAACCTGAAAGATGAGTATTTGAGCGTTTTGAAGTAGGAGAGAGGAGTTGTTAGGGTTGATATTTTATTTTAATGATAATTGACAAATAAGTGTTAGCTTTGTTGGGTGCTTTCTTAAATTAATACAATGACTTTACCCAACGCTCAAAAAATAAAAATAGAACCGCTTAATCAAATTTTTAAAAGTACTTCGGCTACTTATAAATTTTATTGGTTCTACTCGCTATTGCAAGCCATTGAAGAAAATAAAACAGAGATTACGCAAGAAGAGTTAATCGCTTCGATGATTGCTAATGTTTGGTTTTCTGTAAAAACGTATCGTTTATCGTTTGGTGTGCAAGATAAACTGGCTAATATTGTTGATGCTATTTCAATGAATGAAAGTCCAAGGTTTGATTTTACTGATAAGACCAATTCAAAAGAGATTATAAAAGGAATTTTAAATTACCTGTATAACAACTCTAAAACAAAACTTTCTAAACAAATATTAGCATTAGGGAATTACGTTCCTTATCGTTTTTTGCGTCCGTGGTGTGTAGATATTTTAAAAGGTGTTAATGATTCTAAACTTGAAAAAACGGTTAAAAATTATGCCTCTGATATAAATGAGGATAAGAATTTACCTTATTTTTTTGAAAATGGGCAAATTATTTTTCAAAAAGAATGGTTTGTCTATTTTCAAAAATATATCAGAATTTGCAAAGGTTATTGCCTTTGGAATTTACTTGAATTTCTACAAAAAAGAAATCCTAACGTTCCCAATATTGCAGGCAAACTATTTCCTCCAAATCCGAAAAATAGAAACTTAGCGGAAGAGCGAAAATATTGGAAAATCGTTTACGAACACACAGAAAAGCCTTTATTATGTATTTTCTCTAATGAACTGATTCAACCAAATGATTATGCGCTTGACCATTTTATTCCTTGGAGTTTCGTTATTCATAACCAACTTTGGAATTTAGTTCCGATTGTTCCAAGTGTCAATTCTAGCAAAAGTGATAAGTTGCCGAATTTAGATTTGTATTTTAAGAAATTTGCTAATATTCAGTTTGAAGCCTTTCACATTTGGAAAATACATCATCAGAAGAGAAAACTAGAAGATTACTTAACAATTGGAAATTCTATTGATGAAATTAGTCAATTGTCGAAAAATGACTTTATTCAAAAGCTAGAAAATCAAATTAAACCGCTTCACCAAATTGCTCAAAATATGGGTTTTCAATCTCATTGGACATACAAAGAATAAATTATGAAACTGTTTCACTCTCCAAAAAATCCTAACGCCCATTTAACCGTCAAGGAACGGGATAAATCATCTTATCCTACTCGTACTTTATTGAATAAAGGCGTTTTAAAAGGAAAAATACTAGATTTTGGTTGCGGGTTAGGTAAAGATGTCGAGTTCTTAAATTCTAAAAAACTTGATATTCAAGGCTACGATCCATTTTATCAACCGAACTATCCAACGGAAAAATTTGATGTAATCATTTGTCATTATGTTTTAAATGTTCTATTTCCTAAAGAACAAACGTTCGTTTTGATGGCAATTGCGGAACTATTAAAACCAACAGGAAAAGCCTTTTTTACGGTTCGGAGGGATTTAAAAAAAGAAGGTTTTAGAACTCATTTTATTCATCAAGTACAAACGTATCAATGTAATGTACGATTAAATTATACGAGTTTTTTTAAAACTGATTTTTGTGAAATTTATGAATATCAGCATTTTAATCAAATTGAGAACTCAAAAGCAATTGATAACTGCCCGACTTGCTCGCCTTCCAATGAAGCTATTTTTCTAACAGAAACCGCCACTTTTTACGCTATTCAAGAAGAAAATAGCGCAATAATCATTTCAAAGCGACATTGTAAAGATTATTTTGAATTGACCGAGAGAGAAAAAATAGCGTTTTCTATTATTTTGGAACGATGTAAAATGTTGCTAAATTTAGATTTTTACAAAGTTATGATGGAGAAAACAAATAGAAGAAATGAACATTTTCAAGCTCAATTGATAAAAATAAACCCTGATGAATAAGTCAACCAATAACGCTTTAGTAGCAATAATGAATAAACCGCAAGATTTTTTGATTGCCCAACAACAATCTTGGTATCGCATTCCTGTGAGTTCCGCTCCAAAAATTGTAAAAGAAAATCAATTAAGTTATATTTCTTTTTTTCATACTAAAAAATTTAAAGACTATAAATATTCAATTGCTTTTTATGCAAAAGTGAAAAAAATTAGTCGAGTAAAACGTTGGGCATTGTTCCCAAATGAAATTGATAACAAAAAGAGTAGTAAGGTATATTTTAAAATTGAATTTGAAAGTTTACAAAAGTTAGAAA
>CAZMEH010000632.1:0-6383 GCA_964564885.1 uncultured Saprospiraceae bacterium
TTACGAAAATTTTATTTAAAAAATGGTCTTTTCCTAGAAGCCTTTGACTTAAAAAACATTTACCTCGTTTCGCATTAAGTGCAAACCGAGGTAAGTAAAAAATCAAAAAACATCATAAATCCTGTCAGCAAACAAGCAGACTAAATACTAAAATTCATTTATTTATTTCCTACATCAACAATGTAGTTAATCATAATTGAATCAATTTTCAAAGATTTTTTTGGAAGAATAAAGCCAATTTCATTCACAGGATCAGGCGGAAGGATAACCAATATCAAGTTAGTATTCACATAAAATTCGAAATTACCATTTATCTTACGAATCGTAATCTTTCTTTTATCTGGTTGATGGTCTGAACGTATTTTCTTTAAATCAGTAACTCCAAGCAATTGAGAAGAGTGTAATTTCTGCAAAATATTATAAATTCCATCTGACCACATATCAAACTGAACTAAAATATCATCTTTAGGATTATAACTAGTCTCTACGTTTTCTGATATAGTCGAACCGTAAATATTCATGGCACTTTTTTTCCCGTCAAGCGTAACTTCTATTTCTATTTCAAAATTATTAGAACTATCTAAAGGAAATCTTAATAGTTTAAAAGCCTTTTTATCAATAAATTCAGGTTTGCGCCAAACGGTATCTTTCTTCGTGTATAAAGAAAGGTCAATCTTATTTTTCTTAATATTTTCTTGTTTAAACAATGAAATTCTATTTTCATCATCTATGTCGAAATACCTTTTGTTAAAATTCTCACTGATTTGACTAAAGGCTGGCGTGCTACACAAAGCCATTAATACTATTATTATTATTTTCATTATTGTTTAATTATCTTGATATTTAAGTGGGTTTAAAGGTAAAACTGCGTAAATATTTATCTACAGCAAAATTACATATTTATTTTTATTATTATAAAAACAAATATGTCTTATACTGTCGAATTTTCAACTTTTAAATAAAAAAAAGAGGAGAAAAACTATATCTTTCTAAACCGTTTTTCTGTTAAATAATCAAAAAACCTATTGCGTTCTCAACGAAATTATATCTAAATGAAAGGACTACAACTATTGCTATTATTTATCACCTGTAGTTTAACTTCTTGCACCAAAGAAGAAATCATCTACGAGAATGAACACATCGATGTCGTCATAGAAGGTAATGAGGTACCGCCTTATTCTGGCGTTACATCTATTCAAATCGAAGGTTATGTCAACCGGTTATTCATAGATTTGCTGGGTAGAGAACCGTCTATTACTGAAAGAACGGAAGCTAAAAATTATTTAAAATCAAATGATTTAACGGAAGGAGCTAGAGAATTTATTCTCAATCAGCTAATGAATAGCAACGAGTATTATCAACGGTTTTTCACGATTCACTCTGGCGAATTGCTCGACGGTATTGCCAGTCAAGATATTACGAATGGCATTGCTACTTTCAGTATTTTATATAATAATGCCGTAATTGCTGGAAATACTTCACTCGCTCAATATTATCAAAATGGTTCGGAAAAGCTCATTGCATTAGAACAAGCAATTAATGATTATTCGATAGGTTTGGTTTCTGTAGACCTGTTTTTTGCTCGATTAATTGACAATCATTTCTTTGATAATATCAATATGGGTAGCGAGAATTTTGCAATAGGCTCTTTTGAAGGTTTGTTCAATCGCTTACCTACCGAAGCGGAATTAGAGGCAAGTATTGAAATGATTGACGGTTTTAGCGCACAACTATTATTAAGAGATGGAAATGGGAAAGATGATTTTATCAAAATTGTAACGACTGTTCCTGAATTTTATCAAGGCTTAACGATTGACATTTATAACCAATTATTGGCTCGAAACCCAGATTCGCAGGAAATGAGCAATGGAACAATTATACTTTCTTCAACTAGCGATTATAAAGCTGTTCAAAAGATTGTCTTAATTTCTGATGAATATGCTGGTTTTTAAAATTGCTAGATTGTTGTAATTAAAATAAAATCAAACATGAAAAATACATCATTTCTAATCATAAGTTTAATCTTCGTACTTTCTTCCTGTAAGAAAAACACACAGATTATCAATCAAAAAATAGTAGATAATGTCATTTACGAAGTAAGAAACGAAGTGATTTATCAAGATAATTCGGAGAAAACCAAACAGAAATCAAATACACAATACATTTCTATTCTCTATGCTAATTTATTTCAAACGCCTATTTCTACTTCCGATTTAACAGATTTGAGCGAAGTCAGAACTGCCGTAGGCGACAAACAGCTCGTTGATGAATTGATTATCAATAATTCTATCAATGATAATAATGTTCAAATTCCAACGGATCAAACGATGCGTAATGACATTGACCAATTTATAACTGATACTTATGTTCGTTTTTTCTTGCGCTTACCCAACGCTTACGAAAAACATTTCCTAAAAAATACTATCGAAAATGATGCAGATTTAACACCAGCACTGATTTATTCCGCTTTCGCAACGTCTAACGAATATAAGTTTTATTGAAAACGGCGAACGGCTCAAGTTGACATTCTCACACTAACACACTAACACATTATCCGTTATGAAAAGACGTTCATTTATAAAAAAAGCAGGTATAGCGACCGTAGGAGGTACCATTGGTGTTCCATACATTTTGCCAACAGGCAGACTTTTTGCGCAAACAGGTAGTCGAATTGCAAATCATGTGGTTTTTGTATTATTTGGCGGCGGCATTCGTCAACAAGAATCGGTTGATCAGCAATATCTAGCCAATCAAGGATTAGCGACGCAGGGAAATATTATGAATAATATGCTTTCTGGTGCTGCGCCAACGAGTAATTTAGTTCATAATCCTTGGTCACCAATCGCTACTACGCCACTTTCGCAACAAGGAACGCTGTTCAAAGAAGTGAGTTATCAGCAAGGCCCAACAGGTCATTATAATGGTCACACGGTTGCGATGACTGGAAATTATACAGAAACGGGTTTGAATTTGAATGTCAATCCAGAATATCCAACCGTTTTTGAATATTACCGCAAACACACGAATCCGAATGCAAGTGCGCTCAATGCATGGTGGCTTTCAGAAGGTCTTGGACCCTATCCATCGTTGAATTACAGCCGTCATCCATCTTACGGCGCTGGTTATGGTGCAAATTATCTTGCACCCAATTCGCTGTTTGGAAACGTTGGGAATAGTCAACTTGGTAATTCTCTCCTTTATCAGCCTGATGATGTGAACCGAATTAATAATATTCGTCAGTTTTTGGATAACAATTTTGATTTCTCGGCAACGGATTTGCCTGGTATTCAAAACACCGATCAAGACCGACAAATGTTGAAACAGTTCATTGCTTCGACCATGCAAAACATTTCAAATGGAACGATGGATGTTGCTGCGCCGAATAATAATTATGCAAATTTGACTGGTGATTTGCGGAATGTTTCCGTCGCTTGGCAAGTTTTAGAAACCTTCAAACCAGAATTGACGGTGATTAATACATTCAATCTCGATGTTTGCCATGATGACTTTTCTTTATATTTGAACTTCTTACATCGGGCAGATTATGGAATCGGTTGGCTTTGGAATAAAATTCAAAGTGACCCAGTTTTGGCAAATGATACAATTATGATTTGCATGCCAGAACATGGTAGAAATTTGGCTACAAACAACATCATGGACGGAAATGGTTTTGGCGCATATGACCACACAAGCGATGATAATTCTCGTAGAACGTTTGCTTTGGTTGTTGGTGCAAATGGCGCAGTGGTACAAAACCAAGTACTTGGAAGTTTCGGAAATCCTGCAGCTACTTCGATTGATATTGTTCCGACCATTGCTCATATCCTGGGTTTTAAAGATGATATTCCAAGTCATTTACTACCTGGGCGAGTATTGACAGAAGCGTTTGTTTGATTTACGATTGTTCTTAATTTGTTCGGTTCTTTGAAAACTTTTGTGGAACAAGGAATTAAATTTGCAAAATCTTGAAGATTTGGCAAATCAGTCAACCACAAGCCTTTTGCCAAATCTTCAAGATTTCGCAAATGTTATTTTCCACAATAATTTTCAGAGAACCATTTGTTCTTATTAAAAATTAAAATGACGAGACAATTAGATAATAATTATTCAATTAGTGATGAGAAAAGTTTACTTCAAATAGAAGTTATTCATAATTATTTGAAAGATGCTTATTGGTGCGAAGGTATTCCAAAGGTAATTATTGAACGCTCCATAGAAGGTTCTATATGTTTTGGAATTTATCAAAATGATAATCAAATTGGCTTTGCTAGAGTTATTTCAGACAAAGCGACTTTTGCATATTTGGCGGATGTTTTCATCTTAGAACAGCACAGAAGACAAGGTTTGTCAAAGCGATTCATGAAATTTATATTAGCTCATCCAGACTTGCAAGAAATTCGAGGTTGGATGCTCGGTACTAAAGATGCACATGGATTATATGAGCAATTTGGTTTCACCGCATTACCAGAACCAAAACGATTTATGCGAAAAGGAATCAAAAGCAATTATTTTAATAATGGACAATGGACAATTGACAACACATTGCTTAGCGATACTTTGCGATACCTTAGCGTTCTTTGCGGGAAAATCCTTTACGAAACCTTAGTGTTACTTTGCGAAAAAAATTTAAGAAACTATGAAAATACTTTCAATCATCATATTTCTATTTGTCAGTATAATCATCTATTCCTGTGACGGAACGACGACAACAACCGAAATTGAACTCGAACCCATCTTTAATCCTTACGATACCATTAGCTCTACAGATACAGCAATGACAAGCCCAGTAGTTGACTCGACCAGCTTTCTAGGTTTGCATTATCACATCTTTTCAAAACGATGCAATCAGCCTGCTTGCCACGATGGAACATTTGAACCAGATTTCAGAACCGTTCAAAGTGCTTACAATTCATTGGTTTTTCACGAAGTAATTAAAAATACGCCAAATGATGATTTTCCTTATCGAGTGACGCCAAACGATGCTTCACTTTCTATGATGTACAAACGAATTTCAGAACATCAGCCGCCAAATTTTGAGCAAATGCCATCGAGCGGAATTCCTTTGTCTGATAGACAGATTGAGTTGATTAAAAATTGGATAAATAATGGCGCAAAAGATATTTATGGAAATGATGCCAGCCAAACTAGCACGCAACCAAATTGCTATGGTTTAGCTGCTTTTTTGCCGTCATTTAATAATCAGCGCATTGATACGATTAGAGTTGACGGTCGATTTAGTTCGTTTTATGCGCCTGCTGACCAAAGTGTTAATATGTGGTTTTTGTATGTAGATATCAATGAAAATGGCGACGAAACACTTGGAAATATATTAACTTATAATACAATTAAGTTTTCGACCAATCCTTATGACTTTTCAAATGTGCCAGAATTAAATTTGATAATGGGTTTCTCTGCGATCGGAAGTATTTTTAGTGAATTAATTAGTTATCAGTTTCCATATTATCAAAATATAAATTTCAAACCGTCTGATTATGGTTTTGCTGCTGGCGATGTGGTTTATATGAGAACTTATGTTCAAGATAGCGACCACAGTTTTCCAACGGAAATCCCAAAAGATAATACGCCGTTTTATTTACACGCTTATTTTTCAATGGTTTTGCAGTAGAATTTCAGGAATTAAAAGTTAAACACAGAGACACTGAGACACGGAGACACGGAGTTAATTTTGCTGTATTATCTTTTCCTTTTTTTGCGTTTCCGTATTTCAAAAAAAGAACAATGACAAATCAATTTATAAATAAAATACGCTTCACTATTGAAGTATTAATGCTTGTTTTCCTCTTTCCGGCTTGCGACAATGAACCAAAAATCACAGAAATAACCATCAATGATCCAAATCCTACGATTAGTAATATTCCAGAAATTGAATTAGACGAAGTTGCTCCGCTTGCTGTTCGGCAGTTTGAGGATTCTATTAAATTTACGATTAGTTATATTGATGGAAATGGTGATTTGGGTACAACTGATCCAGATGAACACACAATTGAGTTGATTGACAATCGAGCAAATTTGTTGTTTACTTATCATTTATCGCCTCGTGCACCTACTGGTGCGGAGATTTCTATTCAAGGTACTTTGGATATTATTTTAGAGAATACGATTATTCTTGACCCGATGAATACTTCTGAAACAGCTACTTTTTCTATTCGTATTCGAGATAGAGCAGGAAATTGGAGTAATACGGTGACTTCTGAGGAAATTACGATTACTCAGTAGGTTTTCAATGTACAATGTAGAATTAGCAAATGTTTTTCTTGCATAAAGAAAGAAACTAGTGACTTAAATCATAAGTTATTGATAGTTATAGTTATAGTGTGTCGATTTCTGGACAACTAAGAATTTATAATTTGCTTTTATCTATT
>CAZMEH010000633.1:0-1541 GCA_964564885.1 uncultured Saprospiraceae bacterium
TCATACTACTATACATTCTTAAAAAATCGAGATAAAGATACGTTTACTAAACTTTAAAAGTTTAGTAAACGTGGTTACGATTCTCCTTTAAATCTAAAATGTATAGTAGTATGAGATTATATCTCATACTACTAAAGTAAAGGTTCTTTGACAATTTTGCCAAAGAACCTTTATTATTCAAAGCGATGTAGTCAAGGTCTTTCATCTACCAGCTTCTGCATAATTAGGAGGTTAAGGAACGACAATCAAATAACTTCCCAATTTCAAGCAAAAGCAAGCACGTATTTTTTTGTGTAAGCCACCGATAGTCCGCATATTTTGTCTGACAGCTGACCGTCCTAAGCACTTGAAACAACCTGAATTCTGACAATTTAAATCTTATAAATTTCATTAAGCGATGCTATAATAAAATTTATAACCTCTTCTATAGCTGCATTCGCAAGACTAATTTTTCCACGTATTCTAATAGGCTGTCCAATCGCATCACTGATTAGATTCTCTAGTAATAGGACATTAGAAAGTAAAATAAAATTGGGATATATATCCCGAAATAGAACATTAGGTTTAATCAATTCTTCCTTAGCAGAAAAATGTGTAATTAGGATATTTTCAATAATTTGGGAAACGGCATTTGCTGTCATTTTATTAATTGTTTAGTATTTGACAACAAAGTTAAAAGTGTATAGAGTACTTATTCCTCTATCTGTACATTTCTATTGTCCTATTGTACATTTGCACGAAAATAAAAAAGATAAAACCTAATCATTTAAGCTTTCCATGTACTCAGAGGGCGATTTTCCTAGAATACGTTTGCAAACTTTAGAAAACTGGCTTGGTGAAGAAAAACCAACCTGATAGGAAATGGAAGTCATATTATCATTGCCCATTTTCATCAATTTTTTCGCCTCTTGCAAACGTATTATATTGATAAACTGTCCTACTGTATGACTTGTTAGTGCTTTTACTTTTTTATAAAAATTGGTGCGACTCATGAAGTGTTGTTGCGCTAACCATTCGCTGCTGAGTGCATCATTAGTAAGATTAGATAAAATTAATTTATGCAATTCTTGCATAAATTCGTCTTCTTTTTTGAGCATTGGAGCTGATTCTGAAACTAACGAATCAATACCTTTTTGATAGCGTGTTTGGATTAATTGTCGTAATTCTATCAATTTACGAATACGAAGTAATAATAATTCTGGACTAAATGGTTTGGTTAAATAAGCATCCGCACCACGTTCTAAGCCTTCTAAACGACTTTCTAGTGAAGACTTTGCGGTTAATAATATAATAGGCACATGAGAAGTTGCCGTATTCTCTCTTATCGCTGTAACTACCTCATATCCGTCTTTTCGAGGCATCATGATATCCGAAATGATTAAATCTGGAATAATATCTAATGCTTTCTCAATACCATTTAATCCATCGTATGCCGTTCTTATTCGATAATTAAATGGTTCTAAACAACTTTGAATATACTGACGCATATCAGCATTATCTTCAATGATTAAAACTTCAAGTGTCGCATTATTAGGAGCTAT
>CAZMEH010000634.1:0-4485 GCA_964564885.1 uncultured Saprospiraceae bacterium
TACCGATTCTACGACGCTTCAATTATTAGATAAATATACCGCTTATCGGAAATATTGGACAGCAATGACGTTTGATTTACAATATTTAGAAAAGCCTAAAACGGATTTGAATCTCCGTATTGAATTGATTAATGATGAAAAAGAGTTTAAAGAATGGTCAAATATCCTTGAAGTTGCTTTAATTGGCAAAGAGATTGATGAAAAAATATTTTATCGAATGTCAAAACACGATAATGCTTCTTTTTATTTAGCTTATATTGACGCTGTTCCTATTGCTACGTCCTTGATTGTCCGTAAAGGTGATGAAGTTGGCGTTTATTTAATTGCTACTTTAGAACAATTTAGAAAAAAAGGCATCGGAAAATATATTACAGAATATACGCTTTGGGAAGCAAAACAAGCTGGTGCGGCGTTTGCTCATTTGCAAGCTACTGACATTGGAAAAACGGTTTATCAGAAAATTGGTTTTGAGATAATGGGAAAAGTACCCGTTTTTAAAATTGCGTAATTTGAGAGGTCAGAAGAGGGATCGCTTCGCTGTCGGATCGCCTACGGCTGTCAGAAATAAGACTTTTAAATTATTGAACTCTAAAAGATTATAAAAAGATAACTCTCAACGAATTCATGAAAAATAGCGGATTGCAAATTGATTTAAATCGTAAATCGTAAATACCTTTATGTCTATTAATATAAATTTATTAAAATATCAATCTCAACTTCAATTACGAAAAGATAAAAGGCTTTTTGACCCGATTCGTAAAAAATGGATTGTGATTACGCCAGAAGAATTAGTTAGGCAAATGTTATTGCTTTACATGATAGAAGAAAAAGATTTTCCTAAGAACAAAATCAATATTGAAAAACAGGTTTTAGTCAATGGGCAACCTAAGCGTTTTGATATTTTAGTGTATTCTAAGGAAACGCAACCTGTTCTTTTGGTAGAATGTAAAGCGCCGAATGTTCCGATTGATGAAATGGTGCTTGACCAAATTGCACGGTACAATATGGTATTGAAAGTTAATTTTCTGATAATGACGAATGGCATTGAAACTTTTTGCTGTCAAGTCGATTACGAAAAGGAAACTTTTGAAATATTGGATGAAATTCCGAACTTTAACAAATTATAATAGTTAATAGTGAACAGATGATTTTCAGTCTAATATCGTCAACCTAAGTTAAGGTATTAACGTACATCTTGTCCGTTAACAAAACGATAGCGGCTAATATTAGCTTGAACGGGCAAAATGCCCGTTAATACTTTCTTGAAAGTCATTTACTCACTTCGGCAAAATAAAACATGGAAATTTTTAAAACAGCAGATGGTTCTCACTCTTTACACTCTGAGCAGTTTAACGTCAGTTATCACTCAAAATATGGTGCAATACAAGAGACGCAACATGTTTTCATCGAAGCTGGTCTTCGCCCAAAAGCATTAATACAAAAAGAAGTTTCAGTACTTGGAATTGGTTTTGGAACTGGTTTGAATGCATTAATGACTTGTCTTGAAGCTGGTCAGCGCAATATAAAAATCAATTACGTGGCAGTTGAAGCTTTTCCTATTTCTATGGAAACGGTTAATCAATTGAACTTCGGAGGATTGTTTGAACAAGAAAATGTACAAGACATTTTTTTAAAATTGCATGAATCTGAATGGAACGAAACCATTCAAGTGACCGAAAATTTCACCTTTAAGAAACTCAATCAAAAGTTTGAAGATTTATCTTTCGAGCCTCAATTTGATGTTGTTTATTTTGATGCATTTTCACCAACTACTCAACCTGAACTTTGGGAAACGCCTGTCCTTAAAATTATGTACGATTCCCTTTTACCAAATGGTTTTTTAACCACTTATTGTGCAAAAGGAGTTGTTAAAAGGACGATGAAAGCCATTGGTTTTACAGTAGAAGGATTGCCTGGTCCTCCTGGGAAACGTGAAATGACAAGGGCTGTAAAAGCATAAATAATGAAAATAATATTTCTAAGTTTTTTCGTATTACTTATCGGATGTTTGCCACCTCAATTAGATATTGAGCACACACATACTATTAATCTAAAACATTTACCAATCGAATTTGAAGAATATTCAGGCATCAAGTGTAAAATCAATAAAGGAAATTATGTTGAATTGATTGGTCAGGTTAATGATAAATGGATAATCAAAACTTTGATAGATGGCAATCTCAAACAAGGTAAAATATCTAAAAAAGGAAGCAATGGAAATCCTGTTTTGGTATATTTAGCTGAATTTGATAGGGAAATTAATATTAGTAAAGGTTTTTGTAATGAAATTCAATTACCTGAAAAGAAGGTTTTAACATTAAGAACAAGACCTTTGAATGAAGTGGAATTGAAAAACATGATAGAGGATAGGTTAAGTGAAGAATCGATAAACGTAAATAAAGAAACTGTTATATTTAGTATTCAAAGTGGTGTTAAGTTTGAATTGATTAGTGATGATTTTGGAGGTTGGCGAAAGATAAAAATCTATACTCGAAATATGAGTTTTACTGCTTTTGTAAGTAAAGAAGCAAATGGAATTCCTACCAGAAAAAATAATTGTAACTAAAACATGAAATTAGGCGTCAAAACAGGAACAGTCGAAATTCAAGAATATTCAACAAGCT
This sequence comes from uncultured Saprospiraceae bacterium, assembly GCA_964564885.1. Taxonomy (GTDB): domain Bacteria; phylum Bacteroidota; class Bacteroidia; order Chitinophagales; family Saprospiraceae; genus CAKZLL01. The sequence goes on from CAZMEH010000634.1 coordinate 2,625, forward strand.
GGAACGACGAGTTTCTAAAAGAAAAGGTAATCTTATTAGAAATTTTCAAAGAAAAATACCTTGATATTCAGCACGTCGGAAGCACGGCTGTTCCAAATCTAATGGCAAAACCATTGATTGACATTGCTATTCAAGTAAAGAATATTGATATTTTAAATGGTATTCCAGCGCATTTAAAAGCAATTGGATATATGGAAAGAGTTGGCAGGTTAAGCGGAAAATAAAAGGTATTTAAAGGAACAGACGAAAATGTCACTCATCATCTTCATATCATTGAAATAGGAGAAATAGATTGGGAGGAAAAAATACAATTTAGAGATATACTAATTTCCAATCCTGAATTAGCTACTGAATACGCTGACTTAAAGAAGAATTTAGCTTCAAAACATTCAAACAATCGATTCAATTATACAAAGGGAAAGGCGCAATTCATTAGAAAACTACTTGATCAGTAATTGAAATTTGATAATCAAATCGCTATGAAAAACTATATTTCTAAAATAAGGACAAAAATAGGTCAGGATAAATTTATTCATCCTGGTGCAAGAATACTGATTGAAAATGATAAAAACGAAATTCTCTTTATTGAACGAGTTGACAATGAAAAGCTCGGTATTCCCGCAGGTGCATTAGAAGAAAATGAAACGATTGAAGCTTGTATCCGAAGGGAAGTCAAAGAGGAAACGAATCTTGATATTTTGACTTTAGAAGTGATTGGTATTAGTTCTAATCCAAATCTGGAAAGTGTTGAATATCCAAATGGCGATAAAATCCAGTACTTTACCATTGAATTTTATTCAAATGATTGGACAGGCGAGCTGAGAATAAATGATAAAAATGAAGTGAGAAATGTCGTTTTTAAAGATAAAAAACACTTAATGCAATTACCTGAAAATGAACAATCTATTGTCAAAAGTCTAGCATATTATCAAAAAAACCATAAAATTCAATTGAAATAATCTGATTACCAAAGCCTGCTAACAAGCTATTAGCCGTCAGACGAACTAATAGCTGTAACGGGTTTTACGATATAACCTTTTCCTTTCAATCCTCGGATAACGCCTTTGCTGCCTGCCAAATGCGCTGCGCCAATTCCTGCGAATAAAGATTGTTGTTGAGCGATTTCATCAATTCTATCGGTCATGATTTTATTTCGATCATAAAGCATCGGTTTTCTCAACTTGCCCATGCCCTTCTTTGACGATTTATAAAGTTGAAGGATATTTCCATTTATGTAATGTGCTGTCAATTTATCAATCGCTTTGCGGTGCGGTTTGAAATTTTTAACCATCGACATCAATTGTTTCGATTGCGATTTCAAACTAATATTATCTAAAACCAATAATTGTTGTTCAAAGGTTTCTAGTCCTAATAGGATTTTGTCGAGTGATTTGGCGTGAGTAAATAAACTTTCATCCAACGACTCTTGCATTTCTTGTTGCAAAATACTACCCGACAAAAAATTAGTTACGACCAAAGGTTTTTGAAAAAGGAAATTATTCAAACTCATCTTAAATCGCTTAGTCAGAAACTTATCCGCTTTTTCAAATTGCTTTCGTGTCAACACTTCATTCAGCGTCAAACCATCATCTAAAGCAAAATGCGCTGCCGCTTTTTCTGGGTCAGCTTCATCTAAGCGAAATTCAGTAGCAAAAGCGTCACAGCGTGCTAATGCCGATTTTGCTAATTCAAAATGCTCAAATGCCCTTAAATCTTGTACATGCATTGTACCGAAGACATAAGAAGTATATGCTAAATTTGGGTGCTCAATGCTCCAAAGTAAAGATTGTTTTTTCATGGCTTAGTTGCTTAGTTGCTTAGTTGCTTAGTTGCTTAGTTGCTTAGTTGCTTAGTTGCTTAG
>CAZMEH010000635.1:0-11728 GCA_964564885.1 uncultured Saprospiraceae bacterium
CCTGGGCTGTCAACAAGGCCAAGAAACCCGCCGCCTGAAATATGAAGCTGGCGGCCAGGAAGACCGAGAAGCGCGACGCGCCCAACGACAACAATTCTAAAACGAAATCAAAGTCTGGAGGTCAAAAATTAGGTTTGGTTAAGAGCTTCATAACAGCGCTTACCACTAAGGCCCAAATGGGGGACCTACAATCAACAGATCTTGTTGAAACCGTCATGGGTGCATTCCCGAGTGACAGCGAAAGTAGTGACAGTGACTCACATTGAGTCATAGGTCCGGATCATAGTAGTAGAAAACTGGATAAATTAGATATATGTCTTATTCCAATAGTTTACTTGCTCCGAATGACCTTGATATTATTAACCCTAGCCATATCCCTCATGCCTACTCTGTCAAAAATTGTGAGAGTATTTAGGAATGGCGTAACCTGGATAGCCGTTTTCAGCACCCATCTCATTCTATCTTTTCTAAAAACAATAAAGCGCACACACCATTTTTCAAATCGACTGCATCTTACCTTATATATAGGCATAAAAAATTCGATTTAAATTGAATCAAAAGTAGTTTTTTGAAAAAAGAATAAAAAAACGGATTCTTCATACACCAAAAATAGAATCCGTTGCATCTACTAAAATATATAACATAATGAAGGTATAATTTTTCAAAATAACATATTGTTTTTTATAATGTATAAAAAACAGGATAATCCCAAAAAGCATTAAAAGTTTAGAAAACAGTGATTTATAAAGATAAATCAGTCATTTTTTGTGTTCAAACAAATAAAATACTAAATAAATCGAATTTTGAACAAAAAATGATGGACAAGCAAATTGATTTTTCAGAAAAAAGTTTATTTTTGGCGACAAGTGTAGTCATATATAAAATATGTCGCAATTTATTGAGTAAAGAACAACTTTTAAAAGAAAATTAATGAACGTTCCAAGTAATTTAAAATACTCCGCAGAGCATGAGTGGATTAGAGTAGAAGCTGATGATGTCGCTTATATTGGTGTTACAGATTATGCTCAACAAGAATTAGGAGATATCGTTTATGTTGAAGTTGAAACTGAAGGTGAAACTCTTGAAAAAGACGAAACATTTGGTTCTATAGAAGCTGTAAAAACTGTTTCTGACTTATTTCTACCTATTTCAGGTGAAATCCTTGAATTAAATTCAGAATTAGATGATGAGCCAGAATTAGTGAATAGTTCTCCGTATGAAAAAGGGTGGATTATCAAGATGAAAATGACAGATATTTCTCAATTAGACGGTTTGATGTCAGCAGAAGCATATGTCGAATATACTACGTAATCTTAATTTTAAATTATTAGGTATCTTATGGGCATTAATAATTTTAGTGCTGTCTTTTTTGCCTAATCAGACTTTTCCAAAAGTGGAAATTTGGTCATCCGATAAATTAGTACATATTTTCATTTATATGGTTTTAGCCATTTTATTTGGAATATCAATTTATCAGGACCGCCAAAAAGTAAATAGGAAACTATTTATTGTATATATTATAGGTTGTATCAGTTTTGGATGGTTGATAGAAATCTTTCAACCCGTTCTTACAGATAGATATTATGAGTTTTATGATATTGTAGCCAACATAGTTGGTGTTATTGTAGGCTCTATGATTATTAATTTATTATTTAACCAACGCTAAAATCAAAACTATGGCATTTAATGGAATGCAGATTTTGATTGGTTTAAGTGCAATTTCAGCTGTAATTCTCGCTATAATCTTAGGATTTAGAGGATACTTAGCAAGCAATGCAACAAAGCTAATCAGTTCGAACAAAGGTGCTGGAACTAAAGTAAAAAAGTTCAAAGAAGCTGACATCTTTGGTTGGAGTGGTCCTTTTTTACGTTTAGGATTAGTTTGTTCTCTTGGACTTACTGTTCTAATGTTTAACTGGACAGAGTACGAAGCAAAAATCGACGAAGATTTATTAGTTATGGAAACTCTTGATGAAGTTGAACAAGAAATTCCACGTACTACACCACCACCACCGCCACCACCGCCACCACCACCACCGGTGATTGAGGAAGTTCCCGACGAAGAAATCGAGGAGGATTTTGAATTCGACGATCAATCTTTTGATGAAGATGAGATGGTAGATGAAGATCCAATCGAAGAAGAAGAGGAAGAAGCCGCACCAGTTGAAGTGGAAGAGGAAGAAGAGGAAGAAGAAATCGACGAAATCTTTACGGTTGTTGAAGATATGCCTTCTTTTCCAGGTTGTGCTGATTTACCAACAAATAATGAGCGTAAGCAATGTACGGAAAGAAATCTCTTGAAGTTCATGTACCAAAACATCAAATACCCAACTATCGCTAGAGAGAACGGTATTGAAGGTCTTGTAGTTTTACGTTTCGTAGTAGGTAAAAGTGGAACAATCGAAAATCCTGAAATCGTGAAAGGTATCGGAGGAGGTTGTGAAGAAGAAGCACTTAGAGTAGTGAAAACTATGAATGACATGGCTCAAAAATGGACTCCAGGACAACAAAGAGGTCGTTCTGTCCCAGTTCGTTACAATCTTCCAATTCGTTTCAAATTGGCATCAAACTAATCTAATTAGTTCTGTAACAATTTAAAAAGAAATAAAAGGTCATTACTCATTTGAGTAATGACCTTTTTTTGATTCTGAGTAGATAAAAAGCAAAAGACATTAGATGCAAGTATTTATTAAATAAAATCAAATGATTTTTAATAAATATACTAGTACTAATAATATCAAAACCGATATGTTTTTTTGCATTTTGACAGCTTCAGAGGTTGTTTTTACTAATTTATCGTTATTTTTAATGTCACAAAAATGAATAAATAACTATTTTGCAACTTGATAATTTGTTGCTTATTTGAACTATCAAACAAACGCAAATAAGCAAACAGATGAAAAATTTATTTACAATATTAGCACTTACAATTATCTTTTCAGTTTCAGCTTCAGCAGCTAAATCTTACCAAGGTTATGTTATTTTAAACAATGACGAAAAAGTAGAGGGAACTATTCAAATGTTAAGTCCTACATTAAATGAGGTTAAAGTAAAATTCACTTCAACGGCTGGTCAAAAAGTAACTTACAAATCAAAAGAAGTTAAAGAATATGGTTTCAATGTAGAACAATGGAACAATAAAACAAGAGCGCACGATGTAAATACAATCGTTTATGTTCGTCAGAATGTTGAACGTTCTCCAATCGCTTTCGGACCAACAGACGTATTAATTGAGCGTCAGATTACTGGTAAAATCAATATGTATAATCACTTTGTAGAAAATAATGCAAACTCTAGTAACCCATTATCACAAGTCATCTATACTCAAAAGGAAAATGGAGATTTGGTAAGCATTTCTAAATCTAACTATAAAGCAGTTTTAAAAGATATGACAGCTGAATATCCTGAATTGAGTGCAAAAGTTGGTACTAAGGGTTATACTTTCAAGTATATTTCTAAAACTATCGCTGACTATAACGCATGGATGACTGACAATGGCGAAGAAGTTGTTTTAGGTATGTAAAAAATAGAATGTTTGTTTGTTTGATGCAAAATAAAACCCAAAGAACTAAAGATATTTTATTTTGTTTGCTTAAAAATAGAAGGGCGTTAATTCATCAGAATTAACGCCTTTTCCTTTGCCATAAATCGAGATTCTAGAATCTCAGTTGCTTAACTTTCCCATTAACTAATCCTTCAATAGCTTCATAGAGTAATTTAGGTTTGTGTGGTCGCCAGTTCACTTCTTCCAAATGATGACCAAAATTGACGTAATACTGAATTTGCGTGTCTTGCATTTCTTCTACTACATGGTCTCTTAGATTAATAAAAACTATCCAACCGTCTTCCTCTTTCACATCGTCCCACCATTCTTCATAATAACAATTGTCGCTTCCGTGAAAGTTTAAAACATTCTCACCAATCACCAAAAACTTATGAATACCTGCATCAATCATTGGGTCAATCACTTCACGCTTCAAAAACATGACATCATTATAAAGCGCATCATTCCATTCGCCAATGAATTCTAATATGGCAAATTCTTTATTATAATCCGCAAATAAGATTTTCATATACATCGTAGAAGAACCAAAATTGTCCCATTGAGGATGAATATAATGATTGTAAATCGTATTGGTATAGTGAAATTCACTATATACTCGACCGTAAAAAGGTGACTTCTTATCTTTTGCAGCGACATATCTATCTCGCCAAGCGTAAAATGGTTCTATATTTTGCATCGAAAGTGTTTCGTGTATTTGTTCCCTATTTTTTAAAGATATTTCAACATGAAAAATTGCATTATGTTTGAAATTAGATATTCAAATAAATAAATTTAGATTTTGTCTTATTTTAGAAATCACTTATCCTCACCACCATGAAATTTAGATGACTTCGATCTTCGTATTTCCTTAACACCAAAAAATAGCTACCCAAAATTAAAATTTAATTTGGTCAATTAGAATTAGACTGCCCGTTATCGAAATACGGTTGCTATTTGTCTTTCATTTAATTGTTATTAGAGATTTTATCTTATTTTTACAAGTAGCGTCTAAACATTAAAATCTTGAAAACAACTAAAAACTAATACCTTATGCCAATAGTTGGAACACTAGTCAAGCGAGCAATGCAGGTCAAAAAACGAGTTGAAACACCTCGCAAGGAAAGTATGTTTTATCAGCATAAGACATTAAAAAACTTACTGAAAAAAGCTAATCAAACCGAATTTGGTTTACATTATAAATTTTCAAAAATCCTTGAAAGTAAAAATATTATAAAAGCATTTCAAGAAAAAGTACCGATTCATGATTATGATAAAATCTATGAAGAATGGTGGCATCGCACGATTAATGAAGAACCGAATATTTGTTGGCCAGACCAAATTAAATATTTTGCATTAAGTTCTGGTACGACAGGTGCGCCGAGTAAATACATTCCTGTAACGGCTGAAATGATAAAGAGTATGCGCAAAGCGGGTATTAGGATGTTTTACAATACTACTCAATACGATTTTGAAGATTCTTTTTATAGCAAACACATGATGATGTTTGGTGGTTCGACCAATTTAGAGCAGAAAGGCGGCTACGAAGCAGGTGATTTGAGCGGTATTAATGCGGGTCGTTTGCCAATATGGTTACGCAAGTTCTATAAGCCAGGTATTAAGATTTCTGGTTTAAACAACTGGAATGACCGAATCGAACAGATTGCAATTGAAGCGCCAAAATGGGATATTGGTATTGTAATGGGTATTCCGTCTTGGATTCAATTGATGATGGAACGGGTGATTGAAAAGAATAATTTAAATAACATTCATGAAGTCTGGCCCAATTTCCAAGTCTATGTAACAGGCGGCGTTGCTTTTGATCCGTATCGTGTAGGTTTTGAAAAACTGCTTGGAAGACGTGTTCATTATATGGATACTTATTTAGCGTCGGAGGGTTTTCTAGCCATACAAAATCGTTTAGGTACGAACGCCATGCAATTGGTGTATGATAATGGTATTTTCTTTGAGTTTGTTCCTTTTAATGAAAATAACTTCGACTCAGATGGCAAAATTAAAAACAATCCTCGTGCTTTAACGATGAATGAAGTCGAAGAAAATGTTAACTATGCGATTCTGATTACGACTTGTTCTGGCGCATGGCGATATTTGATTGGCGATACGGTAATGTTTAAAGACAAGGAACGTTGTGAAATTATAATTACTGGTCGAACAAAACACTTTTTAAGTATTTGTGGTGAGCATTTATCTGTTGGCAATATGACCGATGGCTTGAAGTCCGTGGAAGAAAAATTAGGCATAAACGTTCGAGAATTTACGGTTTCGGGTATTGAAAAGGATGGAAAAATTTATCATAAATGGTATATAGGTTGTCAAAAACCGCTTGTTTCTGGTGACAAAATACAACCCGTTTTAGACCAAAAGCTTTGCGAAATCAACGATGATTACGCCACCGAACGTAGCGCAATGCTCGAAATGGAAGTGATCACTGTTCCTAATCAATTGTTTTATGATTGGTACGAAAGCAAAGGCAAACTTGGCGGTCAAAATAAAATTCCTCGTGTAATGAAAGCGGAGCAATTCGCAGCATGGGAAACTTTTGTAATGAAGTAATAATTATTAGGTTGTATCGTATATCTCAAAGGTCTACCAATTATTCACAAGTCTAAAAAGGAGCGTTATACCTCAAGGATACCCGATACTTGTTTTAAAAAATTACCAAATGAAACCAATTATCCTTTTATTATCCATTACAATGTTATTTGCGGCTTGTCAAAGTAATGATAAACCAGCAGATGAAGCGCAATGGCAACAATTATTCAACGGAAAAGACTTGACAGGTTGGACTCCAAAAATCGCAGGCTATGAAGCTGGCGATAATTATGGAAATACTTTTCGAGTAGAAGATGGTATTTTAAAAGTGAGCTATTCAGAATATGATACTTTCGGAACTCGCTTTGGTCATTTGTTTTATGAGAAACCATTTTCTCATTACAAACTTCGGGTTGAATATCGTTTTATTGGTGAAGAAAATATGTCTGGCGTTGGTGATTGGGCATTTAAAAATAGCGGTGTAATGTTTCATTCGCAATCTATGGAAAGCATGAGCGTTGAGCAAGAATTTCCTGTAAGTCTTGAAGCGCAATTTCTCGGCGGAAGCGAAACATTCAATAATCAGCCGACAGGAAAACTTTGCACGCCAGGTCTTCATGTCATCATGGGTGATACTTTAACAAAAGGTCATTGTGTTGAGGTTGATGGAACAACTTTTAAAGGTGAAGAATGGATAACATTTGAAGTGATTGCAAAAGGTGATGAAATCATGCATCATATTGTCAATGGCGATACGGTGATTACTTATTCAAAACCAACAGTTGGCGGTCAATTTTTGCCAGAGAATTATGAATTGGCAGAAGGTACGCCTGTGAAAAGTGGTTATATTGCTTTGCAAAGCGAATCGCATCCCGTTGAATTTCGGAAAGTGGAGATTATGGAAATTAAGGAATAGTTTTCAAGTTTGCAGTTTGCAGACAATGTTTCGTAGAAAGTTTTAAGCTTCGCTTAAAACTTTCTACTGCCAATCTCCGAGTTCTCAGGACAGGCTGCCAACTTATTCCTGTATATAAATTCGCTTCACTCTACTAGAGATACTTGTGAAAACCTCATAAGAAATAGTTCCTAGCTGTTTCGCTAATTCCGGGATACTTTTTTGCTCATCAAAAACAATAACAGGATCGCCTTCTTGCGCTTCGGGAATATGAGTAATATCAACCATTGTCATATCCATACAGACATTGCCAACTGTCGGCGCATTTTTTCCTTTAATGCGAAGATTAATTTTTCCATTACCAGCGTGACGCATCAATCCATCCGCATAACCGATGCTGATTGTGGCAATGCGCATCGGCTTTTCTGCTTTTCCACTTCGATTATAACCGATAGTTTCATTAACTGCAATGTTTTTAATTTGTGAAATAGTAGCTTTTAATGCACTCACACATTGAAGTTTGCCTTGTAAAGTTTTGCTTCCGTCAATGCCATACAAGCCGACGCCGAGCCGAACCATATCCATTTGAAAACCCAAAAAACGACTAATTCCATTAGAATTTAAAATGTGTCGAATCGGTTTTATATTTAAAATGCTAGTGATTTTTGTACAAAATGCTTGAAAACGGCTGAATTGCAATGTTGAAAACTCATCAAACTCACTGGCATCACTACCCGATAAATGAGAAAAAATAGACTTGATTTTGAGCTTTGGGTGCTGTAATAATAGATTTGCTAAACCTTCTACTTCATCAGGTTCAAAACCCAATCTATGCATTCCTGTATCGACTTTGATATGAATAGGATAATTATCTGATAGATTGGTTTGTTCCGTAAAATGCAAAAATTGATGTAGGATCTTAAAATTATAAATCTCTGGCTCAAGCTGATGACGAACCATTGCTTCAAAACTCGCAGGTTCTGGATTAAGTACTAAAATTGGTAATTCTATACCACTATTTCTTAATTCCAGACCTTCGTCCGTGTAAGCAACAGCGAGATAGTCAACTCGGTGAAATTCCAATAATTTAGCGACTTCATTCGCTCCGTGACCATAAGCGGCTGCTTTGACCATGACCATTATTTTGGTTTCGGGTTTCAGTAAATTTCTGTAAACATTTAGATTATTAACAAAAGCATTCAAGTGCACTTCAAGCGTTGTTTGGTGAATTTTCTGTTCTAATCGATAAGCTATTTTTTCAAATTGAAAAGTACGTGCGCCTTTTATTAAAATAGTTTCATTTTGAAAACTAGCCGCATCAAAGGTTTCTAAATATTGCGTTGCATTTGCAGCGTATTCAATGGTAATTGGATAGTTATCAAAATACGAATTGTCCACCAAGTCAATAATATCATCACCTATTGCAATGAGTTTTGAAATATTTTTTTGAATAAGCATCTGTGCAATTTGATTGTACAATTGCTCTTTTGATAAAGTACTTTGCAAAATATCAGAAAGAATAACCGTTCGTTTTTGATGCGTACTTTGCTGCTCTAAAAAATTCAGCACAATCGCCAATGCATTTAAATCTGCACTGTAACTATCATTAATCAAAGTAGAATTATTTACTGCAGCTTTGAGTTCCAAACGCATCGTTACGCCAGATAGATTCAAGAATTTAGGTTGAATTCTTTTTTGAAATTTTTTCGTTCGCTGAATGCGCAAAAACAATAAAACAGCCCAACAGTTAATCGCATTTTCAATGGAAGCATCATCAATAAAAGGAATTGTAATATCGATACTTCGTTCTCGATAATGTGCAGAAATTAAAGTTCGCTGTCCTTTTTTTTCAATTTTTACATTAGATAAAGTCGCTTCTTCGCCTCTTGACCAAGTGAATAACTCCTTATTTTTAAATGTTTTTAAATGATTATGAATCACACCATAATCTTTGCAGTAAACAATTGCGTGCGCATTTTTAAACAATAAACTTTTCTCTTTAACTTTCTCTTCAATCGAAGTAAAACCTTCGCTGTGTGCATCACCAATATTTGTAAAAATGCCAATATTGCATTGAATCAAAGGCTCAATCATGGACATTTTACCACGTTTTGAAATACCCGCTTCAAAAATGGCTAAGTCGTGCGTTTCGTTAATTTGCCAAACCGAAACCGGCACACCAATTTGTGAGTTATAACTTTTCGGACTTCTAACAACTTGATAATCAGTATTCAAAATTTGATACAACCATTCTTTTACAATCGTTTTTCCGTTGCTGCCAGTAATACCGATAGTCGGTAAATTGAATTGTTTTCGGTGAAATTTCGCTAAGGTTTGAAGGGCAAATGTTGTGTTAGCAACTTTTACAAAATTTGCATTAGGATAGTTGGCAAAGGTTACATCGGATTGAACTATAAAATGCCTAATACCTTTATCATATAATTCGGAAATGTATTTTGTTCCATCATTTCGGGTGCTAGTTAAGGCAAAAAAGACAACATTATCAGATTTATTAAACTGCCTACTGTCATACAGTAAGTCTTGGATATCAGCATGATAAGTATATATATTTAAAAAATTGCCATTAATAACCTCTGCTATCTGTTGAATGGAATATATCATTTGCTTTATTGAAATATGGATGAAATACTAAAGTTTAAATTTATCAAAAAAGCAATTGATTAACGGTGATTTGCATCAATTCATTTTAAGAAATCATTAAATTGAGACTTATCAACTTATAAAAAACCAACAATCATTAACTTAGTGTATATTTTACACTTTAGACTATTAGGAAAAGAATGAAAAGATGAGTTTTTAAACAAACTCCATCATTCAATTATATAAAAAAATTAAAAGACCTGACGATATGATAATTGGTCGTAAAAGTAAAACTAAGATTGTTGCTACAGTTGGTCCAGCATGTAGTAGCTATGAAATGTTATTGAACTTAGCAGAAGCAGGAGTAGATGTGTTTCGCTTAAATTTTTCGCATGGCTCACACGAAGTTCATCAAACTACGATGGAGAGAGTTTCGAAAATTAATCAAGAACACAATGTTAATTTAAGTATTCTTGCTGACTTACAAGGACCAAAACTCCGTGTTGGGAAAATAGAAAATAATCACTTGGACTTAGAAGAAGGTCAAATTTTGACTTTCGTGAATGAGCAATGCTTAGGAAATGCCGAGCGTGTTTATATGAGTTACCAACGTTTTGCAAAAGATGTAAAAGTTGGTGAAAAAGTATTGGTTGATGATGGGAAAGTAGAATTGGAAGTGGTAGAAACGAATGGCGTTGATACTGTTAAACTTAAAGTTCTATTTGGTAGTGTTTTATCTTCAAATAAAGGTGTAAACTTACCGCAAACGAATATTTCGTTGCCGTCATTGACAGCAAAAGACGAAGCGGATTTAGAATATATATTAACTCGTCCAGAAGTCAACTGGATTGCCTTGTCGTTCGTTCGTCATGCAAAAGATATGCATGATTTACGTGAAAAAGTAGAAGCGGCGGGACACAACGCAAGAATTTTATCAAAAATCGAGAAGCCAGAAGCTATCGAAAATATTGATGAAATCATTGAAGCGTCTGATGCTGTAATGGTAGCTCGTGGTGATTTAGGTGTTGAAGTTCCGATGGAACAATTGCCAAGATTGCAAAAAATGATTGTTGCTAAGTGTATCAAAATGGCAAAACCTGTTATCGTTGCTACTCAGATGATGGATAGTATGATAACGAATCCTAGTCCGACTCGTGCGGAAATGACGGATGTTGCAAATGCTGTTTTTGACGGAACGGATGCAGTGATGTTGAGCGGAGAAACTTCTGTTGGTCGTCATCCTGCTCGTGTTGTGGAAGCAATGGGTAAAATTCTTGAAGAAGCTGAAAAGCACGAAGGAATTTACAATAAAGGGTTAGAGCCAGATACAAATTCAAAGACTTTTATTTCAGATGCGATTTGCTATAATTCTTGTAAAGTAGCGAAAGAAATTGATGCAAAAGTAATTGTTGGTATGACTCAATCGGGTTATACTGGCTTTTTAGTATCAAGTTGTCGTCCACATTGTAATATCGTTATGTTTTCTGGCGATCGCCATTTATTAGGTACATTGAACCTAGTTTGGGGCATCCGTGGAAAATTCTATGACAAAGAAGGTACAATGGATGAGACGATTAATGATGTTCAAGAGATTTTGAAAAGTGATGGTATAATCGTAAAAGGTGATGTAATCATCAATACGGGTCGTATGCCTTTGCCTGCTCGTCAACGTACAAATATGATGAAGATTTCTGTTATTGAATAGAAGTTTTTCTGTTTTTTAAGGTTGATTTTATAGAAAGCCATTCGAGTCATTTTTTGACTTGAATGGCTTTTTTTCTTTAAAATTTAAAAAGAACAATTTAAAAGATAATACTGAAATCAATTTGTACAAATAGAGTAAATGCATAATTTGATATATTTTCACAAAATATAAAATCAGAAATTGTTGTACACCTCATTTATTTTAGCCAATTGACGCAGGTTATACATTTCATATTCAATTAGTTTTGTAGAATTGAATAAATGTAGTAATTTATTCTACTCGGTAACATTTAAACTATATAAAAGCTCTAAGAGGAATGATTTGCAAGTTTTTTATGTTGTTAATTTACTGCAAATCTAAAACTTCCAAAGAGATTTTTAGGTTTACTAAATATGTGTATTTATAATTTTAACCATACTACTGTACATTTTAG
>CAZMEH010000636.1:0-2631 GCA_964564885.1 uncultured Saprospiraceae bacterium
TTCCTACAATTTTTCCTAATTTTCTCTTTGCGAAATCTGGAATTTCTTCGTAAAAATTTAAGTGTTCAGCGAGTTTCATTTCAAGCGATTCTTTTTCATATTCCCATTCGCCAATTATTATATTCTTTATTGAATCTCTAAATAAGGTTTCTACCGATTGACCAATTGCTATTTGATTCATCGCTAAGAGTAAAAATGTAATTTTTAGAATTTTTTCCATTTTTTGAAATATGCTTTTTTTCTTTTTTCTCATGGCAGCCAACAGTTGCGTCTATATATTTACTTAAAATTCGATTTGTTATAAAAATATTCATAGTCATTATAAATCAGTACTGCCTGCTTAGTCTTAAAACCTAAGCTTTTTACCCTAAAAGTAATTAACAATAGTTTCCTAAAACTATTGTGGCAATTTTAAAAATTGACTAACGGCACACAGCTTACCATGCCTGTCACAAAACCTCGGTAAAACCTCATGGACAAGATATTTTTATTCGTAGTTTACGAGGACTTGCCACCCTATCAAAAAGATGTTTTAAAAAATATATCAGTTGGTTATGAATTTGATTTATTTTAATATTAAATTTTATTCAGTTTTAGTTTTAATTTATTGCTCTAACCAAATAAGATTGACTTTTTACCTTTTGTTACAAAGGAGTAGTAAATAGTTACCGTAATTTTATATGGAAATTATTTTTTCCACAAAAAAATTAAAGAACCAATTTTTCAAAAAACCTTTAAAATAATATTCAGCAACCTTCTACAAGGTTGTTTTGAATCATTACTAAATATGCATAAAAACCTAAAGAGAATAAAGGGAATACTTAATTCTATTGATATTGAAAACGATACTCAACGTCAACTCAATCGTGCTATTTCACGAACTAATAAAACTATACAGAAATTAGATTTTCAACAAAAAAGAAGTGGTCAAGACAAAGAAGTCGCTATCAACTTCTTAAATAAAACCATCGAAGACCTTGAAGAACAGCAGGACTTATTGGCACAGTCAAATAAGAAACTTTTACAGCAAAAACAACTGGTTGAAAATCAATCTAAAACGCTAAGAGAAAACCTTAATAAACTAGAAGTATCTTATCAAGAACTAGAGCAGTTTTCCTATATCGCATCTCATGATTTAAAAAGTCCACTTCGTAATATTGCTGGTTTTGCTCAACTTCTAAAAAGGCAATATCAAGGAGAGATTGATGATACGGCTGATGAATATATAGATTTCATTGTCAAAAGCACGGTTCATATGGGCGATGTCATTCGAGATCTTTTGGAATATTCTAGAATGGGAAAGAATGATGCATTGTTTGAATTTACAGATTTGAATGAATTAATTGAGCAAGTGACTTTTCATCTACGGGACGAAATTAGTTCTAACGAAGCTCTAATTATTTATGAAAATTTACCTAGGCTAAAAGTTTATCCGATAGGAATGATACAAGTCTTTCAAAACCTTATTAGTAATGCCATAAAATTTAGGACAGAACTGCAACCTGTTATAAGGATACGTGCACAGAAAGAAAAAAATCACTGGAAATTTATATTATCTGATAATGGTATAGGACTAGATGAGGCTTATCAAGAAAAAGTGTTCTTACCTTTTCAACGCATTAATAGAAATGAAATAAAAGGAACAGGAATTGGCTTAGCGATTTGTAAAAAAGTAGTTTTAATGCACAAAGGAAGTATTTCGTATAGTTCGGTTCCTGAAGAAGGTACTACTTTCTATTTTACTATTTATCAAGGTGATTAAAGAAACAGCAACAAGCTGGACTTGTTTGAGTTATTCGGCAGCTAAAGCAGCTCCTATATAAATAAGAAAAGCCTTCCAGTTAGACTGAAAGGCTTTTTCTTGTTTTGTAGCAGAGATTGGACTCGAACCAATGACCTTCGGGTTATGAGCCCGACGAGCTACCTACTGCTCCACCCTGCGATGTTGTCTGCAAAGATAGCATAATATTTTAAAATACAAAATAAAAGAATTGAAATTTTTTATTAATTTATAAAAGAGTAGTTCTAAGGTAGAAAGGAAGTGTACTGATAGGAATTCAAAATAAGAGAAAATAATTTTTTCATCAGAGTGACTGAGGAACGTGCCAAGACAAAAGTAATTCTTACTTGATTGATTGATTATGACAGCTAAAGTAGCTAGCCTATTAAATAAGAAAAGCCTCCCAGTTAGACTGAAAGGCTTTATTCTTGTTTTTGTAGCAGGGATTGGACTCGAACCAATGACCTTCGGGTTATGAGCCCGACGAGCTACCTACTGCTCCACCCTGCGATATTGAGTGCAAAAGTAAGATAATATTTTTGATATTACAAATAAAAGAGGAAGAAATTATTTATGATTTTATAAAAGAGTAGTTTTTTGCGAAGAAAGAAAGATGTATTGATAGGTAGGTATTTCAAAATAAGAACAAGGGATTTTTTTTATCAAAGCTTTATCAAAGCGATAAAGTAACTTTTGATTAGTTGCGACAACTAAAATAGCTCTTCTGCAAATAAGAAAAGCCTCTCAGCTAGGCTGAAAGGCTTTATTCTTGTTTTGTAGCAGGGATTGGACTCGAACCAATGACCTTCGGGTTATGAGCCCGACGAGCTACCTACTGCTCCACCCTGCGA
>CAZMEH010000637.1:0-2335 GCA_964564885.1 uncultured Saprospiraceae bacterium
AGCCTATGCAGATATAGGAGTTGTGAACCTCTTCTTTTCAAGATTGAGCTAGCCCAGATAAGTCCGTAATCCTCTTGTCTCTATTCCGATTGCTCGGAAAGAAAACCTGACAAGTCAAAGGTTAAGGCCCGCCGTTGTCATCTAGCGCCACGCCGTTTGTGTTATCAATTGTAGACTCAACAACATATTACCCACACAGGCTATTTCTTTATATATCAATATACTCTCATACTGTTAATAAGGAAACGAAGTTAAACCGTTTTGGTTCAAATTTTTCAATAAACAGTATGACAACAAGCCAATATAGTTACAGATTCTTATTCAAAGCTCATTAATTCTACAACGAAAATTAGTGCTGAATAAGGAGGAATTTGTTGACCTGAGCCACGTTCTCCATACGCTAAGTTATAAGGAATATATAATTCGTACTTAGAACCAGGATTCATTTGTTGTAAACCTTCTGTCCAACCAGGAATTACTTGACCTAAACCAAATGAGATAGTTTCTCCTCTTTTGTAAGAGCTATCAAATACAGTTCCGTCCAATAAACGTCCTTCATAGTGAACCGTTACCTTACTAGCTGCGGTAGGTTTAGCACCTTCACCAGCTGTCAATACTTTGTATTGCAAGCCACTAGGCAATGTAACGACACCTTCTTTAGCACCATTCGCTGCTAAAAAGTCAGCACCTTCTTTCTTCATTCCTCCAAATTTTGCTTCGTTCACTTCTTTCTGATAGTCTTGAACAACAATATTTGCGTGCTGCAAATTGATTTGTTCTTTCCCTTCTGCTGCTTCTTGCATTGCATTTGAGAAAACCTCATAGTTTAGTTCTGTAAAACCTTGAGATTTTAAATTAGCTTGCAATAGGATTCCTAGTGCATAGCTTAGGCTGTCAATTTTATTTTCCATTTTCACTGAATTATCTACCACTGCCGTATCAACAGCTTCTACTATTTCAACTGTAGTATCTTCTATAATTTTTGTTGGCTTACAAGCCGACAAGAGTAAAACAAGTACACTAAAACAAATAATACTTCGCATAGTTTGTTCTTTATTTTTATTTTAATGAAGGATTAAATTATTGACTTAATCTTTTAAAATTGCTAAATCGTTTTTTCAAATAAAGTGCAAAAGTATAAAAACAAAATGAATTTGAACGAATTGAACAAATTTGATTTTGTAAGGAATATAATTTAGCAGAAAAAATTAGAAAATTAACCACATTCACTAATCCTAAAAAAGCATTTTGTAACTACCTTCCGTTCTCTGAAAATTAACAATAAAAATGACTTACCGTCAGCCGATTTTTGAAACTTTCACAATAATTTTGGTTCTTTGAAAGATTCCGTGATTTTCAATAATTTTTATAAAAACCATGAAACAGCTACGATGTGAGCAGACTACTCCGTAACTAGAATTGGCTAAAATTTGTATTTAGCGTTTTCCACGGGACTTTTCAAAGAGCCATAATTTTCAAAAAACCTTATATTCTTATCTGATTTCGGCCAACTCAATATCAACTATTATCATTTCACCACTATTTGCAAAAACTTCTGGTGCGTTACTAGCATATACTGATGGTAAATAAAATCGGTAAGTATTTCCAACTTTTAATAATTGAAAAATTTCTTGCCAATCGTCTTCTTGATAATCTATATTTAAAAAACTTTCTTTTTCCACGTTGATTATTTCGCCATCTTTTTCGTACTTCGCAAAGTAAAAGACACTTACCCTATCCGAAAATATTGGGCTTGCTCCTCTCCCTTTTCCAAGTACTAATTCGTATTGTATCTTGCTTGACATAGTAGTCATAACACCTTCTCGCTTACTATTTTTTGCAAAAAACACCATTTCTTCGGGTGACATTTTAGCTTGAGGTCGAACATACGGATCGTCCACTATTTCGTTCAATTCGTTTTCGGCTACATCTGCTGCGTCCTCCACTGCTACTTTCTTCGGCGACGCAAACATCTTTGTTAACATATCATTCGCTTCATTAAAAGTAAAAAAGGCATTATTTTCTTGTCCAGCCATGAAGCCTTTGAGTATTACCATATCATCAATTGTTACAATTTTTGGTAATCCTTCGATTTGTTTAGAAAGAATCAGCCCTATGAGATAATTAGCTGTATCATTAGCATTTGACAGTACCGTACTTTCAAGGTCTTTAACTATTCTTAGTTTTGTTAAACTATCACTTTGTGCAAAGCCAACTTGAGCGATTGTCAATAATAATAGAAAGGGAAATATTGTTTTCATGGTTTTTGATTTATAAACGAAAAAAGAGTAATGAATTTCCTCTAAAAATAGGGGAAACTCATTACTCTTTTTAT
>CAZMEH010000638.1:0-2991 GCA_964564885.1 uncultured Saprospiraceae bacterium
AAAATTTATAAAAATATTTACAGCAAGTTTCCGCAAAACAATCACTGACTTTTTGACAAAATGGCAGGCATATCCAACTTTTATTTGGTTCAAATGGCTTTAATAGCCAAATATTAAAAAAATGAGTCGTTGAAAGTGAGGTAATATTTTTCAGAAATGATTTTGAATGTAGAATGTATAGCAAGTCAACTGACAATATTCCATCAAAAAAACTGACACGAATGACATAAGTACCTCTTATCAAAATATTATTTGGATTCCTTTTGTCAGGCTTGACAAAATAAAAAAGCGTAATAAGAACAATCGATTGTCTTATTACGCTTTTCTATTAGTTTATCTACTTTAGCTTCAAGATTCAATTCTAAAAAGCAACTCAAAATCGATATGCAATACCACCTTTCAATCCCAATAAATAATTACGAGATGCTTTATAACCATTTTTAGGATGAGGAAAACGCCAATCACTATCGTTAATATCAGTCATTCCGCTTTCCATTCTTATCTCACAGGAAATCACAACTTGGTCATTGACTAAGGTTTGAATGCCGCCGCCGAGGACTAATCCTATATCGAACGATTGAAACAAGTCTTTTAACGAACTCGGTTGATATATTTCATCGGCATAGTCATTTTTTTCAGTCATTGCAGTAACAAAATCAACTATTCCGCCTCCTCTGATATAAGTAATATCCGCTTTTGAAAGATATGAACCATATAATCCTGCTAACCAATAAAGGTCAAAATTCTTCTTTCTAAGGTCAATCATCTTTTTATAATAGAATGGAAAACGGACATATTCCAAATCAATACTCTTTTGAAAATAAAATGCAGGATCGTTTTCGACTTTCCAATCTTCGTGTTTTTGTCCTTGTCTACTCCATTCTGCTTCTAATACCAAATAGTCTTTATTTTTTAATTGCCAATTCAATGCAATGCCAATCGTATTCCCTGGTGTAAATACATACTGATTTAAACCAGAACCGTAATTGTGTTCTGGAAAAATAGTAGAACTATAAAAACCTGATTTTATTCCAATTTCAGTTGGCACAAAAGCGGATTTTTGAGCATTCATGGTGATGCTTGAACAACAGAAAAGGATGATTATAATTTGACGCATTTTGTTTTTTATTAAAGGCTTACAAATCCAGAGGTCAGACGTTGAAGACCTACCGATCACCTAATAAATCTAAGAGGAGCATAGCTTCGACACGAAAACGCTACATTCGTATCGAAGCTACGCTTCTAATATTCTATTTTCGTTTTAAAATCTACAAACCGTGCCGCAGCTAACGCTACTTTTCCTTATTCAATACTTATAGCTAATCAATAGAACTTGAAGACATCCGCTCCTTATTTTACTTAAAAAAATGGATTTTGCTCATTAAAGAACAAAATCCACTTAAGGCGTCCGATGCTTAAATACTTATGATAGTTTTTTAAAAAGTAGGACAACCAACAGGACCATTCTGACCTGGAGAATCAAACAAGTATTGACGATACGCTAATGACAGTTCAAAACCACCATTACCACGAGATGCATTTGACAAGGTAGATGTATTGACATCATAACTCGCTGTAACGCTAAACTCATTAAAATCAAAACGAAGCATTGGAATAATCGCATCACCTAATCTGAACATAGAACCAATATAAACCGCTGTCTGCTTATAATCTTGTCCATAATCAGGATGCGCAGAGAATTTCAGTAATGAACCAACGGTTGTTTCTGTGTGAGGGCCTTGATTGATTAGAACAATCTGAGGAACAAATGACAGACTTTCGGTAAATGGAAATTCCATTCCAGCATGAACCGTTGTTCTAGATTTTAGCCGATCTTCTTCGCTTGAGTCAAAACTAATATTCGGACGATTAAGGTGAGCCATTGCAATACCAAAATAGAAACTATAATCATCGCTAGGCACATAATACCAAGCCAAACCTGCGCTCAAATCTCCGTAAAAGAAGTTTGGGCGGTCGATAACTTCACCACTATTGATACTAGGGTCAATGATAGAACCATTAAATTGACTATCAAATAATAAAGCATTTGCATCAAAAGCTTGTTGAACAACACCGCCTTGCACGCCAGCTGTAATGTATTGTGTACCGTCACCGTTCAATGCCTTACTATAAGATAAAGACAATTGCGCTTGTGTATTTCTAAGGTTTAAATCTCCTGCTTTGTCATTCATTATCATCAAGCCAACACCTACGAAGTCGTCATAAAGAAAACCTTTAAGTATGGAAAAATCAGCAGAAACAGCCATTGTTTCATAAGGCGCAGTCACTGTGCCCCATTGATTGCGGTAGTTCGTTGAAACTCGTAAATCTTCCGAAATCAAACCTGTCATCGCAGGATTAAGTAGTAACGGCGCATTATAATATTGCGAAAAATGGACATCTTGACCAAAACTCATTTGAGTGATCAATACTAATCCTATGATAATAAATGTATGTTTTATATGTCGCATTGTTATTTTTTTTAAGATTGTCAAAGGTTAACGAGCAGGTGAATTTAAGTCACCTGCTCGCTTTACTACATGTTACCTTATTTACTAAGCACCGTTATATTACCTTGTTTACGAATTCTATTTTGTGTAACTGGGCAAATCGCTTCTACAAAGTAAACAAAGACGCCTGTATCCACTGAATTATTATTGAAAGTACCATCCCAACCAATACTTTTATCGTTAGATGTAAATACTAGTTCACCATTTCGGCTATAGATTTGGAACGTTTCAATATTTTCAAAAGCTGTTCCTCTGACATATAAGATATCATTCAAGCCATCGCCATTTGGTGTAAATGCGTTTGGCATAATGATAGAATTTTCATTACAACCTGCAATAATTATAATATCAATAGAATCGGATGATAAACAACCTTGATTGTTTATCACTTGAACATAAACCGTTGCGTCTTCTGTTATTTCAAAAACTTCAGGACTCGGACAAGTATTACAAGTCAAGTAATCTGTACCAGCCGTAGACA
>CAZMEH010000639.1:0-2884 GCA_964564885.1 uncultured Saprospiraceae bacterium
CAATGCAATTATTTGCAATTAAAACTTCTACACTCGATTGTTCGGCTGTTCAATTGTTATTATCTATATTATTGTATCGTTACTTTTTTAACGGTTGTAGAAAAATCCTTTTGGTTGCGAAGTGTAACGAAATACACACCTTTTTTCAAACTTCTCAAATCCAACTTAGTAGAACTTTCCGAAATTGCACGCTCTTTAATAATATGACCTTGCGCATCTTTTAAAAACAATTTATAATGCTCACCTTCGATAACTTTAGAATTGATAACCACCCAGTGATGTGCTGGATTTGGATATAAAGTAAATACTTTGATTTTATGCTCCGTTTCTTCTACTACTGCACCACCATCACAGCCACAATTTTCCAGTGTTTCTTTTGTATCGTTTGAAAAATTCAAGTCGGCAAAACCCATTATTTCATCATCATTTTCTGCTAATGCACTTTGCTGTTGACTCAATTTAATTTCTAATTTAGCTTTCTGACGATTGGCTTTCTTAGATGATTTTATTTTGGCTTTTTTTTCAGCCCTTCGAGTTTCATTAGATAAAATAATCGCCGCATTTTGATTTGGCGTAAGTGTAGAAATATTCACACCATTCTCTGTACTCGTAATAATACCTAACATCTCCGGACAAATAATGCAGTCCTGCTTTTGAGCATTAGCTGAAGTAAAAGTACCTATAATTAATAAGGTGGTGATGATAAGAGAAATTGTAGTTTTCATATTTACTTTTTAACAATATATTTATTTGTTAATTGTTACGAGCTTATTTTCAAAGAGTTGCATGGAAATGACATTATTTTCAAAAAGAGAGTAGTCTATCAAATAACTCTTGAATTTTAACGGTTAAAATCTCTTGTGAAAATACCTTAATTCGATTACCTCAAAAGGAAATGTAGTTGATTTAGCCGTTGATGTTGTTATCGGTGGTACATTTAGAAAAGTTATACCATCATTTATAGCAGGTGTCGTTATGCATAGCGGAGTAGACTTTAAGGAATTAAAATATGTAATGAAAGAAGCTGTTCTCAACGGCGAAGGTGTCATTACTCAGTTTGCAGTTTGCACGGTGTGTTTATTCAAAACATTATAGACTTTTTAATTACTGTATTGACTATATTCTTTGTTGTAAGAGCAATTAACAATATGAAGAAGAAAGAAGAAGTATTATTGGGATAAACCAGTGATTTATTGAAGAAATAGATCTTTAAAAAAAAGAGAACAGAGATCCTTCTGATAAATTGAAACGGAGAGAAAAGAGAATCTAATCTATTTCGATTCTCTTCTCTTTTCTCTGTTCTTAAAAACTAAAAGGAAGAAGGTATCGTTCTATCGTCTATCATCAACTCTAATCGCTTACGAAGAGATATGACTTTATTTTCTAGTACATTAAAATACCAACGTCGTCGCCTATCGGTATTTACACTTATCGAATTTGAACGTGCCGTTAACTTGCCGAACCACTTTTTAGTGTTTTCTCCAAATTTTTGGTCAACACTTTTGAGGAAGTTTGGATTGTCAAAGCTAGTAAAAACAACATAACCTTCGTCAGATTCTGCAAGAACGGTGTTGTTTGTAAAATCTATATCATTTAGGTATAATTCAAATGGTGTATCAGATGCGTCGATAGCTGACAAACTTGTCCCTTTCTTTCCATGCTCCGCCATAGATTTCAATAAATGTATCAATTCTATCAATTTATCCAGTAAAACTAGGGCGTCTTCACTATTTCGAAATGCGCCCGTATTAAACATATAATCAATCTGATTGAGCGTACTTTCCAAAATATTCAAGCCCCAAATATCTACACTGGGAATTTTCATGTACAAGCGTATCAACTCTTTTGCAAGTACATGAGTACTCTGTGGCACTAAATCAAAATGAAATGGATAGTTTTCTAAATAGTCAAACTCCCACATCATTCTTCCCCAAATGTACATTTTCATACTAGTCAATTCAGGTACTAAAAAGTAGAAAAATATTGGAAAGTCCGATGAAGTATAATATAGTTTTCTATTAGAAACTCGATAAACTCGATCCAAATCTTTCAGGATACTTTTCAAGTATTCATCAAAATCCTTAACAGGATTCATCATTGGTCTATACTGAAACAAAACAACATTATGGTCTTTGTAAATTAAATTATCTAAAGAGATTTTGAATCTTAGCGTTAAGACTTTAAGTTCATCTGGCGTCAAAAGCGTTGTTCCTCGAATACGTCGATAAACACTATCTTTAGAGGCGTCAAGTACTTTTGCTATTGTATTTACTGCATCTGCACGTTTTTGATATTGTCCGAATATTTGTTCAAAAAGTAAGGTTTGTATAGAATTATCCATATTATTTTTTAAAAAAATGGTTGTTACCTAAGAGGTTCGATAAATATACTTGAACTATTTTATTTGTTATAATAAAGAATCACAAAAGATATATTTTATATTGCAGAACGAAATGAAGTTCTTTGAGAATTTATGCTAAACCTATTAATAACTCATTGATTATCATTAAGTTACTAAACAAGTAATATATAAAAATAAGTATAAGTAGTATTTAAGTGAGTTTTTTACTTTAGTCTTTATAGAACGAGTTTCAAACATACTCCAAACGGGATTTGTTTTATTATACACAAAAAATTAAACATAGTTTTCCCTGTTTATTAAATAAATGCCCCTTAACACATCTTAAAAAGTAAATTATAATACTTATTTCCTTCTTTGCAGTTCCCAATGAAGATTTTTGTGTTAAAATATTCCATTTTTCATACATATGAATAAATGCTACGTATTAGACTTGTTCACAAATGAAAAATTACAATATGAGAATATATTTTTCCATCATACTTCACTGTTTTTCTCGTCCATAGCTTGGCTATGCACTCAAAA
>CAZMEH010000640.1:0-1548 GCA_964564885.1 uncultured Saprospiraceae bacterium
TCAGCTTTTAATATATTTTTGTCTATCACTATTTTAATGGTTGATTACTAGTCTTTATTCACAAGAATTCTTATGGTCAAAAAATACAGCTTTTAGATTTAGACAAGGTAGTTTTTCAGCAGATAGCCACGCTATCTGCTGAAAATTAACGCTGCCTACCTGTCGTGCCTTAGCAAGCAGGGATAAATTTAAAATATGATTTTGCAGGCATACTAATTTTTGTGAATAAAGACCACTATTTAGAAGAAAAATGCAAGACGAAGGAACGTCTAAAAAATAACTTAGTTAGGTACTTGTATAAATATACGTTTATTTTAATTTTTTGGAAACCTATAAGGTCGAGTTTTACGTTTTTTTAATCGTAGCAATTCCTTATTTATAAAATCTATTGCACCGTACTTTTACTTTTAAATAACTATAATGGTTGATTGAATTCTAAATTATTTTCGTCCATTTCGTATAGGAAGTTATACAAGATATCTGCTTTTTTACGTCTTTCCTGCTTTGTTCCTCTTGCATTTGTATAATGAAATGATTTAGATAAAAACAGTTTCATCGTCGTAGGACGTGTTAATTCACGTAACTGAAACATATTCTCTAATGGAATATTTTTAAGAAAACTATACTTTGCTCTTATATCAGAAATTTTGTAGAAAAGCGGACTATTCTTACCGATTATTCTCATAATATTGATTGTCGTATCATATTCTTGAGCAAAATCGAGGAAGGTTGTTCGCCATCTCCTATCTCTCAATTCACCTTCTTTATTATAACGAGAGTTCTTACCTCCTGCAAAAAATACGACTACCTTTCCTTCTTGATAAGCTTTATGGATGAGTGCTTCGTCCACTTTCCTTTTTCCTATCATTCTTATTGGAATCGTAATATCCTCGATCAAAGGAAGACAGACCAATTCATTCGCCAAGATAATAATATCAGTACGTACTTTTCCAAGTGCAATCGCCATGGAAAGAATATCAGCTCCACCAGGATGATTAGTCACTACGGTTGCAGGACCAGTCTTTGGTAAGTTTTCTTGTCCAGTAAATTCTGTATAGATTTTTAATTCTTTACAAGCTTCAACTGCAAAATCAATATTCTTGTTATGACCAATCTTATCAATAAGTCTGTTTGTGCTTCCTATTTTTAGAAAAGGCAGGAAATTATTTAAAATAAAATCAACAAACTTAACTTTTCTTTTTGACCAACTTTTAGATATTCTACCAACGGTCAGCCTATTTAAATCACTCAAAGTATCTCTATTTTTATGTCATAAAAATGGTAACTGCTTTTCTACACCTACTATTTTTTTTGATGAATTTCACAAAATGCAAGTGTAAAATTACAAAATTATACTAAAGATTTTTTGAATAAATTAGTTTGTAATTATTTTACGCTGTAAATATCTAGCATAGCGATATTTAATATAAAATGGCATTATATAATAATATTGGTTCTTTGAAAAATATCATGGAAAAACGCTAAATACAAATTTTAGCCCAATTCTAGTTAGAAAGTGAGCAGCCTGCACACTTCCTAACTATTTCA
>CAZMEH010000641.1:0-9341 GCA_964564885.1 uncultured Saprospiraceae bacterium
TTTTTATGAAAAAAGCCATATTACTATACATTTTAGAAAAGAGAGCAGGGAAGAGAGAACAGAGACAAGAATTTAAATTTATAACTCATTGGTTATCAATGATAAAAATTCAAAAAAATCTCTTTTATCTGCTCTCTCATCTCTGTTCTAAAAAATGTA
Organism: uncultured Saprospiraceae bacterium; assembly: GCA_964564885.1. Classification (GTDB taxonomy): domain Bacteria; phylum Bacteroidota; class Bacteroidia; order Chitinophagales; family Saprospiraceae; genus CAKZLL01. The sequence continues at coordinate 160 of CAZMEH010000641.1, forward strand.
CAGTACTATGGAAAAAAGCATTAAACCTTTATATCGAAATGATATGATGAATTGCTTTGTTTATGATTGATTTAAGATTAACCTTACCAAACTAGCGGTTTTATGCCGTGTAAGCTTAAATCAATTAATCTTGGAACAAGCATTTGAAACTATCATTAATAGTTTTTTAGAAGATAGAGTCGGTTTAAATAATAGTTTTTTAAACAACGATTTATCAAACAACCTGAAAGAAAATTTATTACAACTCTACAAAGAAAAACAGCTAAAAACAGCTGGTATTGGAAACAATTCAAATTTACTGAAAGACAAACTAATTAGGAGTGATATCATTTATTGGCTCGACCGAAAACACGATAATATTCACGAGAATAACTTTTTAGACCTGATGGATGAGTTTGTAAAATACCTGAATAGAACCTGTTACTCAGGTATTACAGGATATGAATTTCATTATGCGTTTTATGAAAAAGGAAGTTTCTATAAAAGGCATTTAGACCAATTTCGAGACAATTCCAAAAGAGCTTATTCCATGATTATGTACCTCAATGAAGATTGGAAAGAAGGAGACGGAGGAGAACTATGTATTTATCACAAGAATCATTCTCAGGTTGTTTCTCCAATGAATGGAAAATGTGTTTTTTTTAAAAGTAGTGAACTAGAACATGAAGTGTTACTCAGTTTTAAACCTCGAATGAGTATCACAGGATGGTTAAAGACTAATTAGTTATAAATTTCAAAACGTTGTACAAAACGCTGTTTTTGTGCAACGTTTTTGTTAAACGTAGAAATTTCAATTTGCTTATTATTTATAATTTCAATCACTTCTATCTTTCCTTTAGGATTCAAATTTTATTATTATAAATGTTAATATCCTGTAATAATTTACTGGTTTTAATTTAATTTAAGCTCAAATTAAACAATATAGTATTCTGTTACATATAAATTGTAGCATCAAATGAAGTATCAATAAAAGGAATGGACTAAATAAAATTATTTCTTCTTTTTGACTCGTAATCTTACTTTTTAATTTAATTGCTAAAATCACGGAAGTAATGCATCCTATGAAAAGAAGTACAGCTGTTAGTGTTAGGTCAAATATATCTCCTGACGGGTTAAACCAATCAAGTCTAGTATATTTTTCATCAGCAGATAAATCTTTAATAGAAAAACAGAATCTAATTCGTTTGAAAACACTAGAGAACATGAATAATAAAGCAAGAAAAAATATCATTATTACTCTAGGTGCTTTTTGCTCATCTTTGATATTTAAGTTTTCCAAGTTATTATCTTCAATCATCTGCATTGTCGTATTTGAAATGGCGATTCTTTTTCTATTTACTGAATTTGTTTAAGGAATAACCTACTTAATAATCAATTCCATAGCATTGATTATGGTGTGAAAATTTTCGTTCTTTAAAGTATAAAAAGAGTTCTTGCCTGAACGGTTAACGCTAACGACTCGTTTATCTTTAAGTATCCTGAGATGATGGGAAGCGATGGCTTGCTCTATTCCGAGTGCTTCATAGGTTTGAGTAACAGAAAGTTCTTTTTGATGATGCAACAAGTCAATAATAGCAATCCGAATAGGATGTGCTATACTTCTTAATGTTTCAGTTGCGGTATTCAAAAAGTCTGTATCGAATCTACTTTTCATATTTACATATTTATATACCTCTACAACAAAGTTAAGTAAGATAAGCATCGGAACAAACTACACGTAATTTATTTTTCCTTTTCAGAATAACTTATTTTTTTAAATCAAATAACTATCAATCTATCAATAAAGATTCATTCTATATAAATAGGGTTTTCTTGAAGTATTAAGAACTATACAGAGTTAATCGTGTTATTATTTTTTATTCAAAAAAAACGACAATGAGAATTTCAGTTTACCGCACAGCACATTTTAACGCTGCTCACAGATTACACAATCCGAAATGGTCTGACGAAAAAAATCAAGCTATTTTTGGTTTATGTAATAATGCCAATTACCATGGACATAATTATGAAATGGAAGTTCGTGTAACAGGAGAAGTTGACCCAGAAACGGGCTATTTAATTGATTTGAAGATTTTAAAAGACATCATTAAAAATGAAGTAGAAAAACGATTTGACCATAAAAATCTAAACCTTGACACAGAAGAATTCAAAACATTGAATCCTTCTGCTGAAAATATCTGTTACGTGATTTGGTCGATTTTAAGCTCAAAATTGGATGAAAAATATAAAGTAAGTGTGAAACTTTATGAAACACCACGTAATTATGTAGAATATCCTGCGGTAGACTAAAAAGGAAATTTCAATTGTGCCGCCTCTCGATATTTAACAACATTGACTTCTTTGCCAATTTGTTGACCATAAAGAATGATTTGTTTTGTTCCTTTGGATTGACCGTCCCAGAAAGCAATAATTAAATCAGCTTGTTGTGCAATGAGTTCATTTCTCCGCAAGCCAGCCCGTGCATCATAACTATTTCCCTTATTATCGTGTTTTATGATTGCATTGGCTTGAGAAATGTCTTTCCAGTTTGGTCGGATAATTATCGGAGATTGATTTAAAAACTCTAAGCTCCACTGCTCGGCTAATGTATCTGCGCCTTTTGCGCCACCAGATATTATTGAAGTTACTTCTTGTTGATAAGCCTTCAAAATACGCTTCAACAAGCTATAATCATCAAAATGTCTTGAACCAACAATAGCAATTTTCATCTTTTAAAGGATTAATTTAGTTATATTTTTTACTAAGATAATGAATAAATTAAAGCTATGAAATGTTATATTTTGAATATAATATTCTGTATTTCTAGCAAGATTTAAAATTGATGAAAAATAATTATTCATTTGTTATTGAATAATTATGAAAAAGGCTATATTTGCACTCGCAAAACGGAATGATAAGGTTTTTAAAGAATTATATCATTTTAACTTGCAAATATATTAATGGCGAGGTAGCTCAGTTGGTTAGAGCGCAGGATTCATAATCCTGAGGTCGGGAGTTCGAGCCTCCCTCTCGCTACATAAATTAGAAGCTTTCCAGAAATGGAAGGCTTTTTTTATTTTAGAACTATCGAAAAACATTTTTTATATTCAAATAAAATAATGCTAAACAACACCCAATTTATCTGAATTATTAGCTTCTGCTGTAACGGACAGTAATTTACGGAGGATTTTGCTTAATTGGTCTTTTTGAATATTTTTGGTTAAATGACCTCTACGAGCAATCGAAATTTGACCTGTTTCCTCCGAAACAATAATAGAAAGCGCATCCGTTTGTTCGGTAATTCCAACGCCAGCACGATGACGCAATCCTGCGCTTTTAGGCAAAGTTGTACTATCTGAAACAGGCAAAATACAACCAGCAGAATGCACTTTTCCATCAGTGATAAGCATTGCGCCATCATGTAATGGGCTTTCCCTATGGAAAATACTTTCTATCATTCGACCAGAAATATGTGCATCTAGCAAAACGCCTACATCACCCAAACCATAAAATTCAGGATTATTAATAAATACAATCAATGCGCCTGTTTTCGCTTTTGCAAGTCGCTCAACAACACCTGTTAGCTTAGTAATAATCTTTTCTCGGAGTTGAATATCAGCATCTATGACATTAACGCCTAGAAGCTCTTTGAGGAAATTGGGTCTTCGAGAAAGAAAATTTCGCCCAATAAATATTAAAAAACGCCGTATCTCAGGTTGAAATACAACAATCAAAACAATAAAACCAAACTGTGCTAAACCACTTAGAATAAGGCTAAGCATGCTCATTTGAGCAGCATTAACGAACCAATAAACAACCAATAAAATACCTGCGCCAATTAGAATATTGAATGCTAACTGTCCTTTTGCCAGTTTATATAATACATAAAATAGATAGCCGACAATCAAAATGTCGAGCAAATCCCATATCGAAACGGGTAAAAAACCTATTTTTAGTAAGAATATCGATTCCATTATTTTATACTTTCAGAAAATGCTTTGTAGCTAAAATACTCATAATAGTTAAGGCGTCAGTAATTTCTCCACTGAAAATCATGGCTACAACTTCATCAAAAGGTAATTTTCGGACCGTAATATCTTCTGTATCCTCGTGTTCGGTTTCGCCAAACGTCAAACCTTGTGCAATATAACTTGCGCCTAATTCATCAGTCACCGAATTAGAAGTTGCGAAATCTAGGATTTTTGTCCACTTCGATGCCGTAATTCCAACCTCTTCTTTAAGTTCTCGTTTTGCTCCTTCTAGCATTGACTCATCTAAAGGCGCACCACCTTCTGGAATTTCCCAGCTATATTCATCTAATGCATAACGATATTGACCAACTAGCCAAGTATTCATTTCATCATCTAACGGCACAACACCAACTGCCTTATTCTTAAAATGAACTAAACCATAAATGCCATCCGTTCCTTTCGGCGTTTTGACATCTCTATGCTCTACCTTTATCCAAGGATTTTCATAAACCGTTTTATTAGAAAGCGTTTTCCAAGGATTTTTCATAAGACTTAATGCTTTATTACTTGTGGCGACCTGTCCCGAAACCTCGGTGAGAACTCGCCACAAGCAATGAAATTCTATTTTCCTTTAAAATTAGCTTTACGCTTTTCTAAAAATGCTGCTGCACCTTCTTTAGCGTCTTCTGAAACCATCAATTCGCCAAAACTATCAACTTCTTTTTTAAAACCATCAGCGGTTTTATCAAAAAATGCATTGACGCATTCAATTGTTTTTGCAATTGCAAGCGGTGCTTTAGAAGCAATTTTTGTAATAATCTCTTTAGCTTTTGCTACCTCTTCGCCAACAGGAACAACATGATTTGCTAAACCCAAACGATACGCCTCATCGGCTCTAATCATATCAGCGGTTAACAACAATTCCATTGCTTTTCCCTTTCCGACATATTGCGTTAAGCGTTGTGTGCCAGCATAACCAGGAATAAGTCCTAGGTTAACTTCAGGTTGACCAAAGCGAGCCTTTTCGCCTGCGATTCTCATATGGCAAGCCATTGCCAATTCGCAACCGCCGCCTAATGCAAAACCATTAACGGCAGCAATGACAACTTTTGGAAATCGCTCAATCAAATTAAAAATATCGTGTCCTCTTTGTGAAAGCTCTTTTGCTGTTTCAGCGGTTAGTTCGCTAAACTCGCTGATATCTGCACCTGCAACAAAAGATTTTGAACCAGCACCAGTAATAATAACACCGTTCAAGTTTTCTATTGCTAAAGCGTCTTTGCTAAATAACTGCTCTAAATCAGTAAATGTTTGGGCATTTAAAGCATTCAAAGCTTTCGGACGATTAATGGTAACGGTTAAAATTCCGTTTTCTAATTCTGTGATTAAATTCTTGTAATTCATCTAAGTATATTGACGATTTTGGATTGTAATATTGTGTAAAGTGTATCTTATAACTTATTCAACCAGATAAAACCCAGTGTTTCAAAAATTTGATTAGATTTTATCCAGCGGGTCATGACCCGTTGTTTCTCGATTGTCAACCAACAATGGGTCATGACCTATTGGATGGAATATTAAATAATTTTTGAAACAATGCATAAAATTACTACTATCGAAATAAATATAGTAAGCTACTTAAACCTAAAATAGGTTGATTTCAAAGTTCACTTAAAAATGTCAATAAAAAAATCAACCATTAGATTAATTTCAAATAATTTTCATTTCTCGCATTTCCAATGCAGTTTATGTATTTTTGCAGGTCATTTTGAAAATGACAAAATTAATGGACGATTGAGCCTAAACAATTGTCCGTTATATTGATTTACCGTTAAGGTATTATAGTGTGAAAAAAACTAAGACATTTTTGAAACCTACTGTACTCATAATAGATGGGAAGGTGTTTTTTTGTTAGAACCCTTTCAGGGTTGTCTACCTTCACCATCTATATGGCTACGGTAGGTTTTTGAAACGTCTTAGGTTTGACTTGAAGTTGAGCGTAAATAATTTTGATTGAATACAAAATCCAAATGCATTAATTATAGCAATCAAAAGAAACGAACCAATAGATATAAGCAATGAGCGAAAAGAAAGATATAATAGAAAGTAACGAATACATCGAAGTGATTGGCGCACGAGCGAACAATTTGAAAGACATTAGTCTAAAGATTCCTCGTAATCAGCTGGTTGTCATCACGGGAATTAGTGGAAGTGGAAAATCTTCTTTGGCCTTTGATACGATTTATGCCGAAGGACAACGCCGTTATATGGAAACGTTCACGTCTTACGCTCGTCAGTTTATTGGTGAAATGGAGCGACCAGATGTGGAAAAAATCACTGGTTTGAGTCCGGTGATTTCCATTGAACAAAAAACGACTAGCAAAAGTCCTCGTTCAACGGTTGGAACAATTACGGAAATTTACGATTTTTTGCGCTTGTTGTATGCTCGAATTGGCGACGCTTATTCTTACGAAACGGGTAAGAAAATGGTGAAATACAACGAAGAGCAAATGCTACAACACATTCTAGCTAATTTTGAAGATAGAAAAGTTGTTGTGCTTGCGCCATTGGTTCGTGCGAGAAAAGGACATTATCGAGAATTGTTTGAATATGCCCGCAAACAAGGTTATGCGAAGGTTCGTGTTGATGGTGAAATGATTGACCTTGTTCCTCGTTTGCAAGCCGATAGATACAAAACACACGATATAGAAGTCGTCGTTGATAGAATAAAAGTTAGTGAAGAAAAAGTAGATAGATTGCGTTCTTCCATGCAAGCCGCTTTGAAAATGGGTAAAGGTTTTATCATGTTGATGGATTATGAAACGAAGGAGATTTCGTCTTATAGTAAGTTTCTAATGGATCCAGAATCTGGTATTTCTTACGAAGAACCATCGCCAAATGCGTTCTCTTTTAACTCGCCTTACGGTTATTGTAAAAAGTGTAAAGGCTTGGGCGTTTTGACGGAAATTGATGAAAAATTGGTTATTCCTGATGATACCAAAAGCATTAATGACCAAGGGATTGCGCCATTTGGTGAAGTCCGTAGCAATATCACTTTCACACAATTGAGAGCCATTTCTAAGAAATATAAATTCACTTTTGCTACGCCTGTTAATAAAATTCCAAAAGAAGCATTAGACATTATATTATATGGAAGCAAAGAAAAATTTGATTTCAAAGTTCAATACGGAAGCGATGAACACACTTATAATTTAGCTTCGGAAGGTATTATAAAGATGTTGGAGCGTTGGCATGATAGTTCAAATTCGGATAAAATTCGTCAATGGGCGGAAGATTATATGAATGTCGTGACGTGTAGCGATTGCGGCGGTTATCGTTTGCGCAAAGAGTCCCTTCATTTCAAAGTCAATGAAAAACACATTGGCGAACTAAGCCATTTTGATATTAAGAGCTTGCACGACTGGATGCATGGCGTTAATGATACTTTGACGGAAAGAAATAAACTGATTGCAAAAGATATTTTAAAAGAAATAAAACTGCGTTTAGGCTTTTTATTAAATGTAGGTTTGGATTATTTGATGCTCAATCGACCTGCTCGAACTTTATCGGGAGGAGAAGCGCAACGTATTCGTTTGGCTACTCAAATTGGTTCTCAGTTGACTGGTATTACCTATATTTTGGATGAGCCGAGTATCGGTTTGCATCAACGTGATAACCAACGTTTGATTGATGCGCTTCGCAATTTGGTGGCAATTGGAAATTCGGTTTTGGTAGTTGAACACGATAAAGATATTATGTTGGCGTCGGATTATTTGATTGACCTTGGACCAGGCGCAGGAAAACACGGTGGAGAGTTAAGTGCGATGGGCAAGCCAGCTATTTTTAAAAATGAAAAAACAATCACCGCAGAATATTTGAATAAAGTTCGTCAAATTGAAATTCCAGAGAAACGACGAGAAGGAAGTGGCGAGTTTTTAGTTTTGGAAGGCGCAACGGGAAACAACTTAAAAGGTGTTACTTTAAAATTGCCGCTTGGAAAATTTGTTTGCGTAACAGGCGTATCAGGTAGCGGAAAATCTACCTTGATTAACGAAACGCTTTATCCTATTTTGCGTCAGCATTTTTACCGTTCAAAGAAGAATCCATTAGCTTATAAATCATTTACGGGTCTTGATTTGGTTGATAAAGTGATTGAAATTGACCAATCGCCTATCGGTCGTACACCTCGCTCAAATCCTGCGACTTACACAGGCGTTTTTACACCGATTAGAAAATTGTTCTCAGATATGCCCGAAGCTAAAATTCGTGGTTATAAGCCTGGGCGTTTTTCTTTTAATGTGAAAGGCGGACGTTGCGAAGAGTGTCGAGGCGGAGGAATGCGTGTGATTGAAATGAATTTCTTGCCAGATGTTCAAGTGCAATGCGAAACGTGTTTTGGTCGTCGCTACAATCGAGAAACGTTAGAAATCCTTTATAAAGGAAAATCAATCGCTGACGTACTCGCTATGACCGTAACCGAAGCGGTCGAGTTTTTTGATAAAATCCCAAAGATTTTCCGAAAAGTCAAAACGCTGAACGATGTTGGTTTAGGTTATATCACACTTGGTCAATCTGCAATTACCTTGTCTGGCGGAGAAGCACAACGGGTAAAACTGGCGGAAGAGTTATCGAAAAGGGATACAGGTCAAACGCTTTATATCTTAGATGAACCAACAACGGGTTTGCATTTCGAGGATATTCGTATGTTGCTAAATGTGTTGTATAAATTAGTGGACAGAGGAAATACGGTACTTGTGATTGAGCATAGTATGGATGTGATAAAAGTGGCTGATCATATTATTGATGTTGGACCAGAAGGCGGACATCGTGGCGGAGTAATTCTTTGCGAAGGTACGCCTGAGGAAGTGATTAAGGTGAAGGAAAGTCATACGGGACGATTTTTGAAAATGGAAATGTAAAGAGAGAGGTCAGATGTCAGACCGCTGCGCTGTCGGAACATTCGCTTTGCCTGCCTGTCGGCAGACAGGCTCATTGTCAGATTTTTTATCGGATTAGAATAAACGAATACTTTAAACGAATTCATTTTGTCTTGATACACGGAAAATAAAGCTAAAAAAGAGAGATATTATTAATAGACTTCTGTAACCTTGTCACCTATGGGATTTGATTGGATTGCACCAAAGAATTACAAAAAACATTATATTTGTTTGAAGTGTCAAAAGGATTCAAGCGATCTTCGGAAGGAGATATGAAGTATTCCAAATCTGCGGA
>CAZMEH010000642.1:0-5842 GCA_964564885.1 uncultured Saprospiraceae bacterium
GCCTGTCCCGAAATCTCGGTGAAAACTTCGTGGATAGACGGATTTTATAAAAAGACATTTATCAAGAATTGTCAGTACTACATTTCTATTTTTCTTATTTCACTTTGTTTTTCATTCAAGCCTATTGAGCCGCCTTTGCAGCAAGGTTTTAGTACTTGCAGTACGCCAAATATTGCTTTGAAAGATGGTGAAGAAATAACTCATGAAGTGTTTTATCATTGGAATTTCATTTGGATGGGCGCAGGAGAAAGCAAGGCAACGCTCAAAGAAAAAGACGGTAAATTTGAAATCGGTGTCACTGGAAAAACCCACAAATCTTACGATTGGTTTTATAAAGTCAGGGATTATTATGCCACTACATTAGACAAAAATACACTTTTGCCGATTACCTCTTTTAGAAGCGTTAAAGAAGGAAAATACACCCTTTATGACAAGGTTGATTTTGACCAAGATAAAAAAGTTGCTAAGTCGCTGCGTGGTAAAAAGAAAGAAATTGCAACCGAAAGAGCGTACAATGTAGATGGTTGTATGCACGACCTTGTTTCTATGATTTATTATTTTAGAAATATAGATTTTAAGAAAAATGGAAAGGGCAAAGAGTATCCGATGAAAATTTTTATAGACAGAAAAGTTTGGAATCTGAAACTTAAATATGAAGGTCGAGAAAACGTGAATATTAAAGGAAAAGGCAAATACAAAGGTTTAAAATTAACAACTAAAATGACAGAAGGAGAGTTGTTTGACGAAGATTCTAAAATTACACTTTGGGTTTCAGATGATGGAAACAAAGTGCCTCTTTTAGTTAACCTTAAATTGACGATTGGTTCTGTAAAAGTAGTGTTGAAAGACTATAAAGGCTTGAAACATCCTGTTACTTCTAAGATTAAGTAAAGTTTTATTGATTACTTTTACAAAAGGTCGAATGCTAAAAAAGCGTTCGACCTTTTGTATTTGGTTTTTATGATAAAAACGATGTATTTTGTAGCGCATTGTGGTTTTTTATTTAGAATTTGTTACAAAAATTAAAATATGAAAAAGACATTAATCAATATATTATTAATGATATTGATATTTGGTGCAGGTTTATTTCTGGCTAAATATATTTCAATATTTTCACCGCAACAAGTCACGGAAACGAGTACGGAGGTTTTACTGGAACGGGTGCGCAAGGTGGCAAAACTAGTAACTGTAGAAGGTGAGTTTTCAGAAATTTATACACATAAAGACTATTATTACTTTGATTTTTGGCCTTTGCAAAAGAAAGCATTGCTAAAAGTAAAAGCTAGGGTTTTGGTTGGTTTTGATTTGGAGAAAATGACTTTTCAAACTTATCCAGAAGAAAAACGTTTGGTCATTAGTGAGTTGCCTGAGCCAGAAATTTTGTCTATTGAGCCAGAAATTACTTATTATGATATGCATCAAGGTACGTTTAATAGTTTTGACGAAAAGGACTTGACTTCACTAAACAAGAAAGCAGTAGACTTTATTAAAGACAAAGCGGAGCAAAGTGAAACACTAAAAGAAACGGCAGTAAAACAAGGTTATGATATTCTAAAATTGATAGAAGTCCTTGCCAGAGATGCAGGTTGGGAAGTAGAATATTCTAAAAATGTGACCGTTCCAGAAGTTTTGAAAGATAGTATTAAATTGAAAGGATGAAGCAATTATCAGTAGCTGAATTGTCAAAATGGCAAGTAGAGAAGAAGGATTTTCAACTCATAGATGTTCGAGAAGAAGAAGAAAATGAAGCTTATAATATTGGCGGAGATTTGATTCCGCTTGACGAAATTATCCGAAATAAGGAGAGAATTAACCAAGATAAACCAGTCGTGTTTTATTGCAAAAGAGGCATCAGAAGCCAAATTGCTATTCAAAAACTAGAACGAAAATTTGGTTTGAATAATCTATATAATTTAACAACGGGAATTGGAATACAGGTATCGGATACTTAAATATTTAGGTTCTCTGAAAAAAAATATGATTTACGAATTGACGCAGTTTGCAGTAAGCAGTATCATACTTTTAATTGCCTACTGAAAACTGCGTAGAACCAATACTTATTTATACCCTAACTTTACCTTCACCGTATTTGTGATATTATCAGCAGGAGGGAAGTAAATCATTGAATTTATATTGAAAACATAGCTATACCCTTTTGCTTTTGCAACATTGGTAATATTTACTTTCAATTTATTAAAAATCGGTTGAATTATTTTTTCTTCTTGCTTCAACAAATCTTTTTCAAACTGAGATTGAGATTTTGTAAGATCAGCTTGAAGCGTTTGCAACTCTTTTTGAAACGACAACTCTTGTTGTTGAGTTAACTGCTGTTTTTGCGCCAAATCCATGATTTGAGAATATCGACTATTGAACTTTTGCTGTTTTGTTTCCAGTCTCTTTTGATACTGCTTGCGCATTCCTTCCAATTGAGAATTTGCACGTTTCATCTCAGGAGAAGACTTTAGAAGTGCTTCTGTATCGACAACAGCAATTTTTTGAGCGTCAACTTGACCAACTCCAGCAAAAATAAATAATGCAGTAAGTAATAAACCTATTTGAAAAAACTTCTTCATAATTAAAAATGTATAAGTGTTGTATTGTATTAGAACAGAGAAGGGAGAGCAGAGAATAGAGATAAAAACAATGTTTTCTAAAGTTTCTCTAATTATCATTTTCATCTCTGCTCTCTCTTCTCTGCTCTCTTTTCTAAATATTATTTATCTTCTTTATCATCCGCCTTAATACCAAGACGTTTCATAATGTCATCTGTTTTATCATGTTGCGGATTAGCAAAAATGATAGTTACACCAGAAGATTTATCAAAAACAATATCTAATCCTTTTTCATTAGAATATTCTTGAATGGCATTATAGACTTTATCTTGAATCGGTTTCACCAACTCTTGACGTTTTTTGAATAATTGACCACCTGAGCCAAATCTTTTTTGTTGCAATGCTCTAGCTAGCTTCTCTTTCTCTACAATTTCGTCTTCTCGCTGTTGTTTTGCTTTATCGCTCAAAAGTACTTGTTCCGCTTGATAACGGCGATACATTTCTTCGATTTTTGTATATTCTTGCTCGATTTCCTGCTTCCACTGTTCCGCAGTTTGGTCAAGTGTTCGTTGAGCCGTTTTGTATTCAGGCATATTGTCCAAAATATTACTCACATCAACATAAGCAACACGTTGAGCGTTTGCCGTAAAGCTTAAAGAGGTTATTGCAAGTAGCAATACGAAAAGGTGTTTCATATTTATCATTTTAAAATAATTTGAAATGTTTTATGTGTTTTTAGATTCTAGAAATGTCTGTCAATTGATGAACGAAATACTTAGTTGAAATATTTTTAATTTCTATTTTATGTTAAACGCTTGACAAATGTAAATGGTATCGTACGATTTTAGATTGCAAGTGTTTTATTGCTAAATAAGTACTAATGCAACATTAAATTGATTTCTTAATATCGTAAGAATCAGATCTTATAGGTTTTAAAAACCTATAAGATCTGGGTTCCTCTATTCACAAAAAATAAAATCTACATTTTCGACTACAACACACTTGCAATCTCAAATCGTAAATAGATTTACTTGACTAAATCAAGCATTTTTAATGTTTTATAATCCAACTGACCAAGTGGCAAATTGTTTTTAGCTTGAAAAGCAATAATAGCATTTCTAGTAGCTCTGTTCAGTTTTCCGTCAAAATAGCCGTCAAAATAGCCTAAATCCTTTAATTTTCTTTGTAAGCTTTTCATATATATCGGATAATCTTCTTTGCAAACCACTTCGTTAGCTTCCATAAAACCACCTTCTTTGATAAGAATGACTCTTTTTATTGTTTTAGTCTCTGCTGGAATTCTCACTTGTTCAAAACTGCGAGGTGTTACTATTACTTGTTTTGTCACTGTTGCGTATTGAGCAGGAACTTGAATTTCTTTATAAGATGCTTCCTTCTTCAACACTTTACGATTAATCGTCATAAATTTATTAGGACTCAAAATAGCAGAAGTTGTAGATGTTGATAATAATTCATCTGCGGGTTCTTTTTTATTAACTAGAATGATTTTGGCAGTAATATCAACCAATTGCCATTCGAGACAATTATCAGGAATGGTAGATTTACAGTCTTCTTTAATTTTCGTTTTTTCCCACTGCTTATACGAAGGAGATAATTCATATTGACTCGTTGTATTGGAAAATAAATCATCTTCAGTGATAGTAGTAAGGTTTGTATAAGAATCTGCATCTTTTACCTTTATTTGCTCACGAATTGTTTCAAATTCGGCAGGCGTCACTTCAATCCTAGTATGAGCAGGCTCAACGAGTACTCGTTCCGTTTCATTTGTATAAACAGGCGGAACTTCCTTCATGTAACTGTAAGCTGGTCTGATGATTATCTTTTCCTCAATGGTGTCAAATTGATTCGAAACCATGGAACGACCAAAGCATTTGCCACCGCCGCCAGCAAAGGTTTTAAAAATGATATCATCTGCATTTTGAGCATCACTTGTAATAGAAATTAAAAGTAGAATAAAAGTGGTTAATAAGGTGAAATATTGTTTCATTAATTCGATTTTTTAGATTTGTGATTAAAAAAATAAAATATGTTATTTAATAATATAGAATAGAGGATTGTATTATGAACTGTTTTAAAGTCTTTTTTACTTCATCCTGATCAATAACGAAATTTTTTAAAGAACTTTATTGAATATATTTTTCAAAAATAGATAATTAGAAATGATGCACACAAAAAAAACTAGATATTTATTCCATTCTCAAATTATAGAATGAAAAATCATTAGTTTTGTATTACTAAAAAAAATATCTTAAGCGGGTATAAAGAAAATATTCAAACGGATATAATTTATTTTTTACCTGCTTTTTTGTGGTCTCATTAAATCAAAAAGCGAACGTTCAAAAGTATAAATATTACATGGCAAGGAAGATCTTACAACCAAAACAGAAAGCCTTAGAAATCAATCTGGACGATACTATTTATGGTACCTTTGCTGAAATTGGAGCAGGTCAAGAAGTTGCCCGACAATTTTTTCAAGCAGGTGCTGCCGCTGGTACAATTGCCAAAACAATGTCTGCTTATGATAAAATATATAGCGATAGAATTTATGGACTAGAACCATCAGGACGTTATGTTTGTGAGTCGAGACTTTACAAAATGCTTGACCATGAATACGAACTGATGGAAGAGCGATTGAATAGAGAAAGACCAGAAAGCCGATTTTTTGCATTTGCAGACACGGTAGCTGCTTTAAATTATTCAAGGACAATCACAGGAGACGGTTGGTTTGGCGTGAGGTTTCAATTAGAGCCAGATGGTGCTGCAAATGATCTTATTTTGCATGTAACGATGCTAGACAATACGACAGAATTGCAGCAAAATGCATTAGGTATATTGGGCGTTAACTTGATTTACGCTTGTTATAAATACGCAGACAAGCCAGAAGATATGGTGGTTTCCTTGATGGATAATCTGGAAGATCGCATCAATATAGATATGGTGCGTGTTACTGGACCTAGTTTTAAAACGTTGGATAATCGCTTATTAGCATTGTATTTGGTCAAAAATAAAATGACTGATGTAGCGATGTTTGGAGCTGATAAGCAAAATGTTCATGCTTCGGAATTTTTGTATCGCAAGAATGTTTTGATTGTTCGAGGAAGCTACCGACCTACGACATTGGTGAACTTAGATATGATTAAAACGAGCGAATTACAGTTTCGGGCGGAAGATGATGTTGATGCTAAAAAAGTCAATCTACTTTGCGAAATTACGTTGGATAATCTTTTGGGTGATGGAGAATTAGAGGATTTAGACGAAAAAGATTTTCT
>CAZMEH010000643.1:0-3030 GCA_964564885.1 uncultured Saprospiraceae bacterium
TTTTCGGAAGTCCAGACCTCATAGATTTTTAAAAATCTATGAGGTCTGGACTTCCGAAAAATCAATAAAACACCACAATAAACATAGTTAATTGTCAAACTTGTCCCGAAATCTCGGGATTTTTCATTGCCAATTAAAAAAGTTCTTTCAAATATAAAGCCTTAACAGATGAATTTAGTTAATCTAAATATCAGACATTCAATAAAAAATAGACTCTTTATTGAATTTAATTACGAATCTGAAACCGTCGTAGTAGAACCGTTCGTTTACGGCGTTTCGCAAACTGGTTTCTTAGGATTATTAGCTTATCAAATAAAGTCAAATGATGTTAAAAATACATCTTGGAGATTATTTGACTTAGATATTTCAAAAGATATTAAAATTCACTGTGAAGGCTTTGAGCCTCAACTACGTAGTGATTACGCTACGGAGGTAAAGAAAATGAAAATCATTTACGCAAAAATATAGATGTAATTGTTTGATTGTTAAATTGTTTGATTGTCCAAGTATTAGTTCTGCAAAAACTATAAAACTATCGACATTCAAAATAGCGAATTTACTCGCCTTTAATATTCAAACACTCCATCGATGAAATCATAAAATATGCAAGTAATAAAAAGAAGCGGTAAAACGGAAGAGGTCAGTTTTGACAAAATCACCGCAAGAATTAAAAAACTATGTTACGGGTTTGACCCGAAATATATCGACTATATCGAAATCTGCAAGAAAGTAGTTCAAGGATTATACGATGGTGTAACTACGGTTGCATTGGATAATCTTGCTGCCGAAACAGCTGCTGCTATGGCACCTAGTCATCCAGACTATGCGGTTTTAGCTGCTAGAATTGCTTTGTCAAATCTTCACAAAAACACAAATAAGTCTTTCTCTAAGACAATGAGAGGGCTTTACAACTATATTGACCCGAAAACTGGTCAAAAAGCTGGTTTGATTAGTGAAGGCACAATGGCTATCATTAAGAAAAACAAAGCTCAAATTGATTCAGCTATCGTTTATGATAGAGATTTCAGTTTTGATTACTTTGGTTTCAAAACTTTGGAGCGTTCTTATTTGCTTCGCATGGATGGCGAAATCGTCGAACGTCCGCAGCATATGATTATGCGTGCAGCGATTGGAATTCACGGTGAAGACATGGATTCTGCTATTGAAACGTACAATTATATCTCTGAGAAGTGGTTCATTCACGCTACTCCTACCCTATTCAATGCAGGTACTCCGAAGCCGCAATTGTCTAGCTGTTTCTTATTATCTATGACGGATGATTCGATTTCAGGTATTTTTGAAACATTAACTCGTTGTGCAAAAATATCTCAATCAGCTGGTGGAATTGGTTTAAGTATTCACAATGTTCGTTCAAAAGGTAGTTATATCAAGGGAACAGGTGGTACTTCAAACGGTATTGTTCCGATGTTGAAGGTTTATAATGATACCGCTCGTTATGTTGATCAAGGTGGCGGAAAGCGTAAAGGCGCATTCGCTTGTTATATTGAACCTTGGCATGCTGATATTTTCGAATTCTTGGATTTGAAAAAGAATCACGGTAAAGAGGAACAACGTGCAAGAGATTTATTCTATGCGATGTGGATTCCAGATTTATTCATGGCTCGTGTGAAATCTGGCGGTGATTGGTCTTTATTCTGTCCAAACGAATGTCCAAACTTAGACGAAACTTACGGTGGCGAATTTGAAGCATTGTACCACAAGTACGAAAGTTCAGGGAAAGCTCGTAGAACAATAAAGGCGCAAGAACTTTGGTTCAAAATCTTGGAATCTCAGATTGAAACAGGTACACCTTATATGTTATATAAAGATGCTTGTAACAAGAAATCGAACCAAAAGAACTTAGGTACGATTCGTTCAAGTAACCTTTGTACGGAGATTGTAGAATATACTTCTCCAGACGAAGTGGCAGTTTGTAACTTGGCTTCTATTGCTTTGCCACAATTTGTTACGGATAAAACATTTGACTTTGATAAGTTATACAAAATCGCCAGAGTGGTGACTCGTAACTTGAACAAAATCATTGATGTTAACTATTATCCAATCAAAGAAGCAGAAAACTCAAACTTCCGCCATCGTCCAATTGGTATTGGTGTGCAAGGTTTGGCGGATGCGTTTATCAAAATGCGTTTTCCATTCGATAGCAAGGAAGCTAGACAATTGAACAAAGATATCTTTGAAACAATTTACTTTGCTTCGGTTACAGAATCAAATCTATTAGCCAAAGAAGAAGGTGTTTACTCTAGCTACGAAGGTTCTCCGATGAGTCAAGGCATTATGCAATTTGACATGTGGGGCGTTACACCGTCTAACCGTTGGGATTGGGATACTTTGAGAGCTAAAATTAAAGAAGATGGTATTAGAAATAGTTTGTTAGTTGCGCCTATGCCAACAGCTTCTACTTCTCAAATTCTTGGAAACAACGAATGTTTTGAGCCATATACTTCTAATATTTACGCTCGTCGTACGCTTTCTGGCGAATACGTTGTAGTGAACAAGCACTTGTTGAAAGACTTAATTGGAATGGACTTGTGGGACAACGACATGAAAGAGCGTTTAATGGCTGCGAATGGTTCAGTTCAACATATTGATGAAATTCCACAGGATTTAAAAGATTTATACAAAACCGTTTGGGAAATTTCTCAACGTGTGATTATTGATATGGCCGCGGACAGAGGTGCTTACATCTGCCAAAGTCAAAGTATGAACTTATTTGTTCAAAGTCCTAACTTTGGTAAATTGAGTTCTATGCACTTCTACGCTTGGGAAAGCGGACTTAAAACAGGTATGTACTACTTGCGTTCTAAAGCTGCGGTTGACCCAATTAAGTTTACGTTGAGTTCTAAACACCAAACGAAATTTGGTGAGAATTCTACTGAAACTACTGGCACTCAGCAAGTGAGCCAAAGTGGTAATACCATGGTTATGGTGAAAGAGCCAGAAGTGGAACAAGGTGATGCTTGTGATTTGGATGACCCAGATTGCTTGATGTGTGGAGCTTAAGTTTTAATT
>CAZMEH010000644.1:0-3020 GCA_964564885.1 uncultured Saprospiraceae bacterium
TATATTTACTGAATTACCTAATAAAATGGATGTTGACTACATTAGAGTATATCAAAGAAACCCTCAATCTAACTTAACCGATTTATGCGATCACTCTGTTTCAGGTGATAATACTATCTCTGCAATTAAAAGTAATGTTTATAGATATAAAGGCAATTTAAGTCTGGCATCTTGGAGCGTTTCTGACAACTTAACCATTGTAGGTACAGATAAAAATGCAATCGTCGTTACTCGTAATCAAACCGTTTCAGATACAGATGCATGGATTAGACCTAATTTTGTAGAAGGTAATCCACCTTGTGTTGATAGTTATACAAGGAAGATTATTATTAAATAATTCACCTTGTATAACTATCAATCATTTACCGAACTACCTATCTTTTTTATTTTTTAGTAATTTTCTTACCATTTCATTGGATTATATTTTGTTCAAATCCAATAAAATGGCAAAATTATTGTGTTTAAAAAAAATCAAACGTATTTAAATATCCCTATTATAAAATGCCTTTTTATTCGTAAAAAAAACTCTTTAAAAAACAACTAAGAATAAAATAGGACAACGACATAAATGAAAAAAATTATTAACTATTTCATGCCTAATTACGATAGTGTAGATAAAGAATATCGTAATAGAGCTACATTTTTAATCTTTTCGCTTCTCTCAATATGCCTTACTAGCATTTTAACCCTCCCTTCTATCCTAACGATCGATAATAATAGCCTTTTCATTTCCTCTTGCGTATCTTTTCTGATTTGTTTGTACACCCTTTGGCATTTAAAACGAACACAGGATTTAAAAGTTAGTACAATTCTCTTTGCTCTCAATGGTTTAGGCCTATTTTTTTTTATAATTTTCATGTCTGGTGGGGCAAACTCTCCTTTTCTAATTTGGTTGACCATATTTCCTGCTATTTCAATCTTATTACGAAGTCGTCAAGCTTTGATACTCAACATTGTTGCTTGTAGTATTTTTTTGCTCGGATTAGGTGTTTTTAATGTTATAGGTTTTGAGTTTCCCAATATTATTGTGGTAGAAAAAATAGCAATACAGAAGCTCATAAGTATCACTTCCCTAGGTTTTTTCTTTACACTTATTTTATTAAAATATGATAAAAACAATCAAAAATATACCGAACAATTAGGTCAATCAAATAAAGAACTCGAACGATTTGCTTATATCACCTCTCATGATATGAAAGAGCCTTTGAGAAATATTATTAGCTTTTCTCAATTATTCAAAAAGCGTTCAAAAAATCGTTTAAACGAAAATGAAACAGAATATTTAGATATCATATCCAATAATGCAAATCAACTACATGAACTTATTGAAAATGTTTTAGAATTCTCTCGTATTAATAGAAATATTAGCGAAGACTTAGGAGACGTAGATTTGCAAGACGTTATTGGAGAAATTGTACACAATTTAAAAATAACACTCTGTGATAAAAACGGTGTGGTTATATGTACTCATTTACCCAAAATAAAAGCTGCTGAAATTCATATGATTCAATTATTTCAAAATCTGATTGAAAATGGTATAAAATACAATAAGAATAATCAGCCCGAAGTTTATATTTCAATGGTAGAAAAAACAAAAGATTATATTTTTAAAATTGCAGACAATGGAATCGGTATTTCTCCAGAATACCACGATCATATTTTTGAAATGTTTAAACGATTGCACACCAGAGAAGAATATCAAGGAACTGGAATAGGTTTGGCATTATGCAAAAAAATTGCGCAACGATACAAAGGTGATTTGACTGTCGAAAAATCATCTGACAAAGGAACGATGTTCAAACTAGTTTTACCTAAGGACTTTAGTCTTTAGTGACTTCTTCAAAATTGTTTTTAAAATAAAAATTGAAGGTCAGAATAGGTATTTTTGCTAAAAAAGGTTAGGTTTTTTTATTGTAGAATTACTTTTTTCAAAAAATATTTATTTTTCTATTCGATAAGATCATAAAAAGCAACAACATAAAACACTGCAATTAATATTATTAATGTAATAATATCCTTGAAATCGCACATGATAATGAAATATAATTCTATCCTGTGCGCTTTTGTTTTCCCTTAAATCCAATAAATAATTACTCCATTTAAAAGTCAAAATAAGTACATCCCATTAACTTTTAGAATCAGTTGGTTATTTTATATAATTCTACTACCTTTGCACCGATTTAAAGCAAGTACAATTCATCCCGATAACTATCGGGACTTCAAACTTTAAATTATTTTCTTAAAAAGAGATTTTTAAGTTTAATAAAAGAACTTATACACTTATGGCAAATATAGGTCGGGTAAAGCAAGTAATTGGTCCTGTTGTAGATGTTAGTTTTTCAGGTGCAGAGCTTCCTGGAATCCTTAATGCATTGACAATCAAGAAGGCAGACGGTTCAACGTTGGTTTTAGAATGTCAACGTCACTTAGGAGAAGACAGTGTTCGTGCAATTGCAATGGACGCTACTGAAGGTTTAGGAAGAGGTGTTGAAGTGCTAGACACTGGAAAACCTATCTCTATGCCTATCGGTGAACACGTGAGAGGTCGCTTATACAACGTAGTTGGAGAAGCTATTGATGGTATACCAGTTGAAACTGGTGGAAAACGTGCTCCTATTCACGCAGCTCCTCCATCTTATGTGGAGTTGACAGTAGAGCAAGAGGTATTATATACAGGTATCAAAGTAATTGACTTGATTTGCCCATACTTAAAAGGTGGTAAGATTGGTTTGTTTGGTGGTGCTGGTGTAGGTAAGACTGTATTAATCCAAGAGTTGATCAACAACATTGCGATGAAATACAAAGGTCTTTCTGTATTTGCTGGTGTTGGTGAACGTACTCGTGAAGGTAATGATATCCTTCGTGAGATGATTGAAGCTGGTGTAATCAACTATGGTAAAGAATTCGAACACTCTATGGAAGCAGGTGGTTGGGATTTGACTAAGGTAGATTTGAAAGAATTAAAAACTTCTCAAGCTACTTTGATTTTCGGTCAAATGAATGAACCTCCTGGTGCTCGT
>CAZMEH010000645.1:0-3093 GCA_964564885.1 uncultured Saprospiraceae bacterium
AGATATACTTTTTTAAACTTTATTATTCTAAGTCAGTAAGTTAGACAAATACAAAAAGCCAACTTACCTTTATACAAATAAGGAACGCCAATCAAATAACTTACCGATTTTGATTGGCGTTCCTAAGCTTCGTAAGTAGGTAATCAAAAATAAACGACACTTTATTTAATCTTGTCCAGCGGTGTCTTGCCCCGTTATTTTAGTAGAACAACGGGGCAAGACACCGCTGGATAAAATAACTTAGATAGTTTTAAAAGTGTCGATTCATTATGTCCAAGTACTTAAAAGGAATTTTATCTGCCCACATAATTTGTCAAAAAATAACCATCTCTAAAAGTCTTTATTCACAAAAATTAGTAGGTTCTCAAACTCATTTTTCAACTTTATATTGAGTTAATTTTCTGGCATTTTAAGAATAGGCATTTTTACATAAAATCACTTTATTTGTTCGTGCCAATCCGCTATTCCAGCACCAATTTCGTGAGGATAATCTTCTTGTATAAAATGTAAACCTTCACCAAGGTCAATCATTTTTAGGTTTTTCATACCTCTAATAATCTTTACATCCTTTTCTTTTACAGCTACACCAGGAGAAACATAAAAGCAAAGTTTGGGTATTTCTGATGCCATTAACCATTTATTCCATGACGAAACCGCTTCGGCAACATCTTTGGGTTTGCCACCGTCAAAAGCAACTGCCCTTGGCCAGGCAAGAAGCGGCTTTCTGGACTTAATGGTTTGATAAGGAGCAGCATAGTAGTTCATTTCTTCTTTTGTAAGCTTTCTTAATATCATATCAGGAAGCATTTTTGTGATGAACATATTCGCTACATTTACCATTAGCCAACCAAAGAAAGGCGCTCTCATCATTTTAAGTGCTATTTTCACAGAAACTGGCATATCAAACAAAGTTGGAGCATCATACATTGCCTCCATAAAAGCAATGGCTTTAACATTACCTCGATTTAAATTAGCATAATGAAATCCCATACCCGAGCCCCAATCATGTAATACAAGGGTGATATTTTTTAAACCGAGTTTCTTAATAAAAGCATCCAAATACTCATAGGTATCATGGAAACCATAATCTATATCTGGTTTTCCAGATTTACCCATACCAATCAAATCAGGTGCGATACATCTACCATGATTCGTAAGGTATGGAATAATATTTCTCCACAAATAACTAGAAGTTGGGTTACCGTGCAAAAATAGGATTGGGTCACCTTTGCCTTCTTCTATGTAGTGAATTTTACTTCCTTTAACCTCGATGTATTTCGATTCAAAAGGAAATGCCGCTGATATTTCTTTCTTAGTATTTTTCATAATTTTTAGTTATTTTTAATTGTTTTGACTTTTAATCGCTTCGACTTTTCTTGGGTGAGGTTCACCATTTTCAACGTAATGTTTCAAATCTTCGGCTATTTCTAACGCAGATTTTCCGATTCCTTTTTTAATTAGCGGTGTCATTAAGAATCCTAAAAGTCCTTTTGTCGTCATATCAAATTCTAAAACCACAGTAGACTTATTTGCATCAACAATGTTTACTGACCAGATAGCACTTGCTTGTTTCGCAATACTAGGTTTACCTTTGGTAATATGATAAGTGAGCGTGTGCGTAGTCGAATCGAATGAATCTAATACTTGCACCGTTTCTCCTCTACCCGTTAATGTTATTCTTTCCGAATACGCTAGTCCATCGAATTTTGGACTTCCTCCAGGTTTTGAATCTTTAAAATTAGTTGACCATTTATCTACTTGGGCAAATTGTTTTCCCATTATTTCCCAAACGACTTCAACGTTTTGATTAATTTCTAATTCCTTTTGAATATGAATTTGCTTTTCTAAAATAAAGTTTAGACCGATAAGCAGTACGACGATAGCTGTAAAAATTAACATAATTCTCTTTTTTTTTGTCATGATGTAATTCTTTAATTATTCAACTTTAGAGTTTGTAACTCATTTATAGGTTAGATACATAGGAAGGTGATGTGTGACAAAACTTTATAAGAATTTACAAAACTTTATAAAAAAAGCCACCTCAAGTTTATTGAGGCAGCTTTTTAATTTTTTAAAATTGAATTTGAATAGTTACGCTTTATGAAAAGAGCAGTTTCAAGTTTTCATCATTGATAATTTCAGAAATTACCGTTTCTGCTCCAAAATTATCTTTAGTTGGATGTTCTCGAAAGAAATTAATGTATCTATTATCTAATGCCGCTCCTGCTTCATTATAATTTCCTTCGACATATTCCGCTATTCGGGTTTTATATCCCACATTGAAGACAAAACTATCCTCCGTGAGTACTCCTTTTTCCCGAAGTGTTTTTGCTTTTTTAGAACATCTGCATGGATTACTTTTTTTTATTAAACCACATCTATGCCCCATAAAGTTGTGAAGCTCTCTTCTTGCTCTGGACAGTTTAACTCGATAATTCTGTTTAGAAACTTCAAATATTTCAGAACCGACATTATGGTCAATTCCAAACATATCACCCAAAATATAAATCAATCGTTGCTCTCTCGTTAAACACATCAACATGCCTGACATACAACGTGTTCTTGCTTCTTTTATGAATTCCTTTTGCTCTAGTTCTTCTTGAGGAGTAGGAAAGCTATCTGGAATAGCATTAAGCTTATTATCGAAATCGTTAAAATCCACATATTGGTCTTCTTTCGATTTTCGTTTTGCTTGTAAAAATTCATTGACTACAATACGATATAGCCATGTGCGAAAAGTACTTTTACCTTTGAATAAGGAAAGTTTTGTAATCACTTTAATCAAAACTTCTTGAGTCAAATCCATTGCGTCATTCGCATCATTGGTCATTTTCCACGCTACATTATATATAAATGGCTGATGTAACTTGATTAAAGCATCCAAAGATTTGCGGTTTC
The DNA here is from genome assembly GCA_964564885.1 of uncultured Saprospiraceae bacterium. Lineage (GTDB taxonomy): Bacteria > Bacteroidota > Bacteroidia > Chitinophagales > Saprospiraceae > CAKZLL01. Next base: position 2,899 of record CAZMEH010000645.1, read on the forward strand.
CGTTAAGCGATTGCGTTACGAGTTCTACGTTCTCTGATTCTGAATAATTGACCGAAAGTGCGTTTTTCATAATTAGAATTTTAACTTTAGATACAAAAAATAGGAAGTGTTACAAAAGTAATTTTAGCCATTCTCTATCAAGTTCAATAATTAAACACAACGCTGGTCTACTCCTTTTCATTTTTCATTTTTCAT
>CAZMEH010000646.1:0-2847 GCA_964564885.1 uncultured Saprospiraceae bacterium
ACGGTAAAAAAGGAATGGTTACGACTACTTTTGACAGGTTTCAGATACTAATTACGTTATCTATTTAATCTTTTACATTCAAAGGTGAATAATCTTAAAGTATCTACCATTTTCAATAATGCTGCGTAACATCAGTTACATAAGAGCAATAACCGCCATATTGAGGAACGTATTTTTTAGGATTAGATTTAAATTTATTCAAGTTTGCTTAATTGGATAATTTAAACTTTGTTCCATTGTATGAATGCACATATTTTGTATTTCCAACAATCGATTTGCTTGAAAAATAAGCAACTACATCGTAACCTTTAGCGATATATTTTCCATTATCATTATAGTCAATTTGCTGTGCAGAAACGGCAAATGTTAAGCCAACGAAGAATAAAATTAAGAATTGTTTCATGATTGATTTTCTATTTTCTGATTGAATTAGTGCAAAATAGGCGTATCTTATCACAATAAAATCACAGTTTTATATCAATGTGTTTATATTCTAAAAATAATTCAACGGACAAGTTCAAGATGAAAAAAAAGTCTTTCCAACTGAAAATTAATGAACCTTACCATTAAAATTGTACCATCAGATTTAGTTGGCTACAGGGAAAATTATGTCACACTATAAGTACTATATTCATTTCTTACTTGATTTACTATTCAATAAATTAGTCATATATTCATTATTGCTACCTTCAAAAAAAAGTAATTCACTTCCCCAAAAAGAGCATTTCTAATTATTTTATCATATTTCATCTATTCAAGTTGCAATTATTTTATCACAACTTGAGCTATTAAAAAAACTAAGAACAATGAAATCAAAGTTAACAAAAGGATTAGGCATATTTGCTGTTATGTTTATTTGTTTATCATTTGTATTGCCAAAATTGGTAGAACATCCGTTGATGAAAGTCATTCAGGAAGGATTATCTAACTGGGATGATTTAGAAGCACAGGCAGGGAATGATGGTTTTGACTCTGCGACAGGTTTAGATGTTGGCGTTCGTTACAAATATGCGATACTAAGAGGTTTGGTAAGTATTGAGAAACTAGGCGAAATCGTTGGAGAACCTGTTTATCTTGAAGGACCACACGAAGGCGAAATAAATTACAATAGTGAAGACGAATTTGGACATTACAATCCTGCTTTTTTAAGTCAAGTGAAAGAGATTTTAGAAAATGCGGATCGAAATGCTGCTTTTCATGCTGTTGCTCAACAAGTTTATGATAGCAAGTTGAAAGGTATGGCTCGTAGTTTTTATCGAGGACATGAATACGTTAAAGAAGAAAGTGCTGATTTGGATTCTTATACGTATGCAGATAGATTTACAGTTTTCTACAATTACTCTGACTTAGAAGTAGTAGAAGGTTATGACTTTTATGAAGCATTTGTTATTCCTGGTTTTTGGTTGCGCCGTCAAAAAGATGGTACAGCTGATGCGTTTTTTGATTTATTGAATATCATGTTGAATAGTTATGATGCGGAGTTTTTGGAAGGTGAACCGACAACGGAACATTTACTTCACAAGATTGGTCAAGGAATGATAGGTTGGAGAGGTTTGACTTATGCAAAAAAGCAAAACCTAAGCTTCGATGAAGACGGAACGACGGTAGAAGTTGGTTTGAGGTATCAATATGCTGTGTTGAAAAACATCTTAAGTATTAAAACATTAGAGCGTTTGACAGGTGAAAAAGTATTTAAAAAAGGGCCTCATGGCGAAACATTAGATTATGATGCCGATGAATTTGGTCATTATAATGTAGTATTTTTGGAAAAAATGAAAGGCTTTTTGTATCGTTCAATGGATAGCAAAATTTTTAATAAACTAGCTCAACCTTTCTATGATGGTCAACTGAAGCAAATGATGAGGGATTATTACAATGCGTATCAGTTTATTCAAAAAGAAGAAGATATCATTGAAACATACGGAACTACCTATAACCGTTCTGCAGCTAATGCTTTCGCTTATGCTGCGACAAAAGATGGTTTTGGTTGGTTTAATTCTAATACAGCTGTAGGTTTTTGGGGAAGAAGAACGGCTGACGGAACGGCAGGTTATTTCTTGCAAATCGTCAAAACTGTAATGGATAAATATGATCCTGGTGCTAGAGATTAGTATTTTAGAAGTCAGACCTGCCGATTACTATCGCTATCGTTGTCAGAAATAAACAGATAAGACAATTTATTGATTTACAGAATATATAATAGTCTTTATTGACGAAGGTTTATTTGATAGAAAATGGAGAATTGCGAGTGATCGCAATTCTCCATTTTTTATTTTAATTACTTAGACAAAAAAATTCACGTATCAGTAATTACTTTATTTTTAAAAAGCATATTTTTGTCTGACTTCTCTCAGCGAAGCGATCTAACTTCTAGCTTCTTTCTTAAAAAAGGTAAAATTACCTACGCACGAAGCACAGGTAACTTTACGAACAACCATTTTCCAATATTTGTGATTTTATGTTTCTTGAAGTATTTTTTGGGATTATATTTCTTAAAATGTTGTTTGGGATTATACTTATTGAGGTTATATTTTTTGTGTGTAAAAAATGTTGATTGCTACTAATAAAATATTATTTCGTTGGCGATTATCAATTATCCCATAGTACGGTACATTTTTTAGAACAGAGATGAGAGAGCAGAGAAAAGAGATTTTTTGTGTTTTTTATCATCGCCGAGACTTCGGGACAGGTTGATAACCAATGAGTTATGAATTTTAATTCTTGTCTCTGTTCTCTCTTCTCTGCTCTCTTTTCTAAAATGTATAGTAGTATGCAATTATCCATTAATTTATCTTTTTCCATTGAAACCCATTGATATACCAATTCTAGTATTACTTCTATTAGGAA
>CAZMEH010000647.1:0-8405 GCA_964564885.1 uncultured Saprospiraceae bacterium
AATACCTCAAATGTATCAATTGATACTTGTTTAATAACTTTAAGACCTTGTTATTTACAAAATTTATACCTTTACTAATAAGAAAAGAGAAGAGATAAGGTAACAGAGATGTTTAAACAAAGAAGTATCTCTGTTTTCTATTCTCTACTCTCTTTTCTGAATTAGAAACATTATTCAGCGATTTCAAAGCATATGAATTTTAATAGAAAAAATCTAACCGACGAGCAACTGATAGATTTGTATCAAGCTTTGCTCAAGCCTCGAATGATTGAGGAAAAAATGCTTATTCTTCTTCGTCAAGGTAAGATTAGTAAATGGTTTTCAGGAATTGGTCAAGAAGCCATTTCTGTTGGCGTTACTAAGGCACTTCATTTTGATGAAACTATCTTTCCGATGCACCGTAATTTGGGCGTTTTCACTACTCGTGAAATTCCATTAGAACGATTGTTTGGTCAATGGCAAGGTAAAGCATTAGGTTTTACAAATGGTCGTGACCGCTCTTTTCACTTTGGTGCGAAGGATTACAATATCGTTGGGATGATTTCTCACCTTGGTCCTCAACTGGCTCTGGCAAGTGGCGTAGCGATGGCGCATAAACTAGCGAACGAAGGTAAAATATCGGTAGCATTCACAGGCGAAGGCGGAACGAGCGAAGGCGATTTTCACGAAGCATTGAATGTGGCATCAGTTTGGAATTTGCCCGTTATTTTTGTAATTGAAAATAATGGTTACGGACTTTCTACGCCAAGTAGCGAACAATTTAATTGCGAAAGATTAGCAGATAAAGGTATTGGTTACGGAATGGAAGCGCATCGACTTGATGGGAATAACATTCTTGAAATGTACCATACCATTGACGCTTTAGCAAAAGATATGCGTGAAAATCCTCGACCTGTTTTGATTGAATGTATGACATTCAGGATGCGTGGACACGAGGAAGCTTCTGGCACAAAGTACGTTCCAAAAGACTTGATGGACGAATGGGCAGCAAAAGACCCAATTGATAATTTTGAAAAATACTTGAAGGAGAATAATATCATTTCTCATCAAAAGATTACGGCTTTACGTAAAAAAATTAAGCAAGAAATCGTTGATGGTTTAAAAGTCGCAGGTGCACAAGATATTGTTCCTGCGGATCTTGATAAAGAAATGCGTGACGTTTACGCACCGCACACACAGGAAGTAGTTAGTCCAACGACAGAGAATAAAACAGAAAAACGTTTTATTGACGCAATTACTGACGGGCTTGATTTGGCCATGCAAAAGCATGAAAAGCTAGTCTTGATGGGACAAGATATTGCGGATTATGGTGGCGTTTTCAAAATTACCAATGGTTTTATGGACAAGTTTGGTAAAGACCGAGTTCGAAATACGCCATTGTGTGAAAGTGCGATTATCGGAATTGGCTTAGGTTTGAGTATCAAAGGATTCAAGTCGATGGTTGAAATGCAATTTGCTGATTTCGTTACTTGCGGTTTCAATCAGATTGTGAATAATTTGGCAAAAACCCATTATCGTTGGGCGCAAAGTGCTGATGTTGTGGTGAGAATGCCTTGCGGCGGTGGAGTAGGAGCTGGGCCTTTTCATTCTCAAACGAATGAAGCGTGGTTTTTTCATACGCCAGGTTTGAAAATCGTTTATCCGTCAAATCCTCATGATGCAAAAGGTTTGCTTTTAGCTTCATTTGAAGACCCGAACCCTGTTTTGTTTTTTGAGCATAAAGCATTGTACAGAAAGATTTCGGAAGAAATTCCAGATGATTATTATACAATCGAAATTGGAAAAGCTGCACTGGCGCAAACGGGTGATGATATTTCAATTATTACTTACGGTTACGGTGTGCACTGGGCAAAGGAAATTATCAATGAAATGAATATCAACGCTGATATTTTGGATTTGCGTTCCCTTGCACCTTTGGATTATGAAGCGATTGAAACTACGGTTAAGAAAACTGGAAAGGTTATTATTTTGCATGAAGCAACTCAAACAGGCGGTATCGGTGGTGAATTGTCTGCTTATATTTCAGAGCATTTGTTCGAGTATCTCGATGGTCCTGTGATGCGTGCGACGAGTTTAGATACGCCTATTCCTTTTGCTAAAACGCTGGAAAAGCAGTTTTTGCCGATTGATCGATTTAAAGAGAAGATTGAAAAGTTGTTGAAATACTAGTTTCAATAAGCTATTGAAAAACTTATTAGCTATCAGGCATTTTGAATAGATGTCTGATAGTTAAATCATTATAATCGCCTGAAACATTAAACAAGATTTTTTCTGTAACCTCATTTCAGGACTAGACAGAATTAACAGAACTGAAATGTTTAGGCTTGCTATACTTTCAAATCATCATTTGACTAAAATTTATAAAAATGACAGATTATTAGTTTATTTGACCACAGGAAGTATCATTCAAACGGTTCGTTTTCAGGTTTTAAAAAATGGAATTTATTTGTTGGAAGCCATTGATTTGCATAATAATGAGAAGACCTATTTTCGAATCGAAATTACAGATTAGTGTATGAGATAGTGAAAGTAATGGAAAATGAATACTTATAGAAAAAGCTATAAAAGGAAATTATAGGTAATGGACAAAATTAAAAAGCGTGAATTCAATGTTTTTAATTAACTATTTCTGATGAAGCTAGTGAGTTTTACCAGAAATAGTTAATGAAACATTTGGACTTTTTAAATCAATAAATCCTAGACAATCTATCTAAAAACTCCTTCTTACGAGAAGAAGCAAGCGAAACTTCTGTTTTATTATTCATCACAATAATCGGTCGGCGTCCTCTTTTATATTCTAAAATATAATTCAGATTGATAAGGTGAGAACGATTAACACGGAAGAAATTAAACTCAGTTAGCAAATCTTCATACTCCCGAAGTGTCTTCGAAACGATGACTTTTTTTCCCGTTATAGAAATAACAATGGTATAATTATTACTTGCTTCGCAATAAAGGATGTCGTCTAAATCAATAAAAGAATAGCCTTCTAATGTCGGTAAAGCTAACTTTTTAAGGTTGTTATTGATATTATATTGAAGTGTTTCGTAATGCGGTTTTACACTTTCTGCCTTGTTAGTTTTGACTTTTTCGACCGCATCTCTCAACTCTTCTAAGTCGATTGGTTTGAGTAAATAATCAGTGGCAGAAAACTTGAATGCTTTAACCGCATATTGGTCGTAAGCCGTAGTAAAAACTACATCGAACGTTGGTTCAGGATAATATTCTAATAGTTTGAAACCGTTTTCAACAGGCATTTCAATGTCAAGAAAAACAACATCGGGCAGCTCAACATCAATAATAGCTCTAGCCGCTTTCACAGAAGCAGCTTTACCAATGACTTTGACACCTTTGCAATATTTTTCGAGCATATTAGTAAGCGTTTGCCTACTATTTTCCTCGTCGTCAACAATCAACGCATTAATCATAATCAATTTCTAGGTAGTAGATGATTTTTTCTATTTCCGCTAAAGTACTAACTCTTTATCGGATTGTATCTATTTGAATCTACTTATTTTGTATTAAAAACGAAGTCGATAACTCGCTTGTAAGGCATAAAATCACCTAGAACCTTCATAAAAATCAATCACTCGTTCATCATTTATAATATCTCTTGGTCGAATAGGTTGCTTCAAAATAATACCTTCCAAAGTAGTGCAACGACTCAATGCAACATAGGTTTGACCAGATTCAAATGCACCTCGACCTAGGTTAATAATGATTTTATCAAAGGTTTTTCCTTGACTTTTGTGAATAGTCACCGCCCAAGCTAATCGAAGCGGATATTGTTTAAACTCACCGACAGTCTTGGAAGAAATCTCGCCTTTCTCGTTGAGTTCATAACGAATAATTTCCCATTCGGTACGCTCCACGTTAATTTGGCGCAATTCTCCTTTGTGATTTGGCGCCGTGACGATGATTTCATTTGAAGTTAATCTGGTGATTTTTCCAATTGTACCATTTACAAAACGGCGTTTTGCATCGTTTTTGACAAACATCACTTGTGCGCCTTCTTTTAGTCTTAAAAGTTGATCCGTTGGAAAAGTTCGTTCTGCAAAACTACCTGTAGTAGAACCAGAAAAGACAACTTCTGGCGAAGGTAATTTTTTGAGTTTTTGTTCATTTAGCTGATTGACAATATTATTTGTAGTCGCTAAAGTAATATAGTAATCATCCGCTATCATATCAGTAACGCAGCGTTCGTTTAAGGTTTCTAGGTCATCAAAATCAATTTGATTCATGCGAACATTATCCAATAATCGAATAAAATGACGTTGTTCTTGACGATAAACTTTGTGCAATTCTACTGTTTCAAATTCATTGTCTTCAAAAACATTTGCATCAAAAAAGTACTGACTGAGATAGCCTAATTGTTTGAAAATTTCTTGCTCTTGTCTGGTAATGACGGGCGGCAATTGAAATAAATCTCCAAAAAATATCATCTGAACACCGCCAAATGGCTGCATGTTATCCCGATTAAGCCTTAGGAAATAATCAATATTATCCATCATATCCGCTCTAACCATCGATACTTCATCAATGATAACAACATCAATTTTTTTATAAAGACGTTTGTTTCGCCTCGGTTTAATACTTTCCTTATTAATCGTCTTTGGTGGAAACTTGAAGAAAGAATGAATCGTTTGTCCATCAACATTAAGTGCAGCAATACCAGTTGGAGCTAGTGTAACGACCTTCTTTTTGGTGCGATCTCTGAACATTCTCAGTAAAGTTGACTTACCTGTGCCTGCTCTACCTGTAATAAAAAAACTTTTTTTAGTGTTTTCTAATTCTTCTAAAACATATTTAAAATCATCGTTTATTTCAATCTGTGGTTGTTTTTCCATTGTTTTATTTTATGCTAAAGAAGTTTTTTAATATTTAAAAGTGACCTTTTGTTAAAAAGTCCATCTAAAGTAATGTATTTAACAATGTCACGTTACGCTAAAAAGTGTGAGACTATAATAAGGTAAATAAAACTGTTAAAAACAAAAGCCATAAGACTTAAAAGCAAAGTAAAGAAAAAAATTAAAAGCAAAGTATAAAAACAAAAACCACAAGACTTAAAAGATATTTGATTAGATGAATACTGATAGTTTTCTCATTTTTGATGTTCCAGCCTAGGGTATAAACCCTAGGCTTTTTTATTTTAATTAAGACAACGGAATATAAGTATCATCGTCAGGAACAGTTGGAAAACGTTTGCTTTGCCAATCTTCTTTTGCTTGCTTCAATCGCTCTTTTGAAGAAGAAACAAAATTCCAATATAAATATCTAGGCTCTGCTAAAGGCTGACCGCCAAATAACAAAACCCTTGAATTTGCTTCTAATGTAATAGCGCACTCATTTTCTGTTTTTGAAATAAGCATCTGACCCGCTTTGATGATTTCATCCTCATCTGTCACTTGACCATTTGTTACTACAATAGCAATTTCTCCTTCTAATTGTCCTTTAATCTCAAGCGTCGCCTTTTCGGTCGCTTTTATATCTACCATAAACAAAGGACTGTGTACTTCCAAAGGTGATTTTCGACCAAAACCTTCGCCAGCAACTAAAATCATTTCAAGACCATCTTGCGTCCATTTTGGCAATTTAGCTTTTGGAACAAAATCAAAACGAGGATTCATTTCTTCCAATTCTTTAGGTAAGGCAACCCAAACTTGATAACCATGATTAGGATATTTTCCACCATCTCGTTGAGCAATTGGCGTGCGTTCGGTATGAGTGACACCGCTGCCCGCAGTCATAAAACCAACATCGCCAGCCGTGATAACCTGGTGTGCGCCTGTGCTGTCTTTATGCTCAACAGCACCTTCTAATAAGTAAGTCAATGTAGATAATCCGACATGCGGATGTTGATCAACATCGATGTATTTCCCTCTTTCAATAATTGTAGGACTAGTATGGTCAATAAATGTAAAAGGGCCAACTTGTCGTTTTTTACGAAAAGGAAGCAATCGACCAACTAAAAAATTACCAATATCTGTCGAACGTTCTTCAACCAGCATTTTATTATTTCCCATAAATAATATTTTAAGTAGTAGGTGTTAGGTAGTAAGTTTTTTTAAAAAGATGACTTTTTGGGTAACAAGATCGAATAATGGTATTAGATTACCTATTTACCTATTTACCTATTTACCTATTTACCTATTTACCTATTTACTGCGTTTCTTTCAACATAAATCTTCTAAAAGCGTTCATTTGTTTTCCATCACCTAAGATGACCAATTTTCCACCTTGACGGACTAAGGTTTCAGGTCCAGGATTGATAATGTATCTGCCACTATCATCGTGAATACCGATAACATTTGCACCAGTTAAACCTCTAATATTCATTTCTTTAATCGTCATACCTTGATATTCAGGTTTGAGTTCATCCGTCGAAACTTCTTCAAAATCAATAGTAACCGAACCCATATTAGATAGAATATTGAAAAATTCGACTGCGTCGGGTTTGGAAACAAGTGTTGCCATGTAGAAACCGCCAATTCGCTCTGGTCTGACTATATAATTTGCACCAGCTCGTCTTAGTTTATTTTCAACCTGTTCATTAATGGCTCTACTGATAATCGTCAATTCAGGATTGAGTTGACGAGCAGAAAGTACCACAAAAAGATTATCTGTGTCTTCACCAAGCACTGAGATTAAAGCAGTTGCTTTATCAATACCAGCTTCCTTTAAGAGGTCGTCTTGCGTCGCATCGCCATCCAGATATAATAATTCATCGTCTTCCCGAAGCAAATCTATTCGGTCATCATTTTTATCCAAAACAACGAAAGGAATACTTTGTCTCCGTAATTCAATCATCACTTCACGCCCATGCCGACCTGCACCACAGATAATGACGTGATTTTCAAGTTTTTTGACTTTTTGAAACACTTTGTAATCTTTTAATAATAATTTGAAATTACCCTCTACAAAAAAAGCAGAAACCGTTGCAGCAGCATAAGCAAATGTCCCTAAATTAAAAATAATTAGAATGGATGTAAAAATGCGACCTGAGTCACTTAAGGGATGAACTTCGCCATAACCAACGGTCGACAATGTAATGATTGTCATGAAAAAAGCGTCTCCAATCGAAAAATCTTCTAATACAACATAACCTACAACGCCAATAATCACTGCTATGAATATCATATAAGCGGCTATTCGTATCTGGTACAAATAGTCGGTTATCCGTTTGAAACGTGGACTATAGGAATACTTGAAAAGTCTGGTCATTAAAAGATTATTTGGAAGTATAAGGTATCGGACACCTTCAAGGTGTCCGATACCTAAATAAACCTAAATTCCTACTTTTTAAAATAAGGCGCCACTTGAATATCTTTTGAACCAGCAGTATATTTATAGAAGCCTTCGCCAGATTTTCTACCTAATTTACCCGCAGTGACCATATTAACTAATAATGGACAAGGCGCATATTTAGGATTTCCAAAACCTTCGTATAATACATTACAAATAGCTAAACAAACATCTAAACCGACAAAATCAGCTAATTGTAAAGGCCCCATCGGGTGAGCCATTCCAAGACGCATTACGGTGTCAATCTCTTCGACGCCCGCAATTCCTTCATGCAATGTATAGAATGCTTCGTTCAACATTGGCATTAAAATACGATTGGCTACAAAACCAGGAAAATCATTCGCCTCAACAGGAACTTTACCCAAAGTACGAGATATATCCATGATCGTATTCATCACTTCGTCCGTCGTTGAGTAACCTCTGATGACTTCTACCAATTTCATGACAGGAACTGGATTCATGAAGTGCATTCCGATAATTTGCTCAGGTCTTTTAGTGACAGAAGCAATTTTTGTAATCGAAATAGAAGAAGTATTAGAGGCAAGAATGGCATGACTAGGTGCATTCTCATCTATTTGACCGAATATTTTCAACTTAAGGTCGATGTTTTCTGTCGCAGCTTCTACTACTAAGTCAGCAGATTTGACACCTTCCGCCAAACTTGTAGCAGTTGTAATATTAGCTAATGTTGCCGCTTTATTTTCTTCTGATAATTTACCTTTTTTGACCATGCGATCAAGGTTTTTACCAATAGTTGCTAATGCTTTTTCTAATGCAGCTTGTGAAATATCAATTAAAGTTACATTGAAGTCTTTCATTGCAAAAACATGTGCAATCCCATTACCCATTGTACCTGCTCCAATTACACTTACATTTTTTATCATAATAACGTTTAATTTTATTTTTCCACAAAAATACAAAAGAAGTATTGAACTTGTTTAAAAACTCACTCCTAATATCAAGCAATTATCAATAGTTGTAGCGTGAGTTCTTAAACAAGTTCATTGATTGAAATAAAAAAGCATAACAGATAATAATTTCTGTTATACTTTTTATTTAACGTTTAATACTGATTTAGAAACTAAAGATTAATTGTAATTAGA
>CAZMEH010000648.1:0-2586 GCA_964564885.1 uncultured Saprospiraceae bacterium
AAAATCATAGATGCCATGGCTTCTTTAGGTACTTTGTATCGGGAACGCCTTAATAATATACCTAGGTCAGTAGATATTTTGGAGCAGTTAATGAAACGTTATCCTAATAACAAATATAGAATGGAAAGCCTTTACTCTTTATTTATTCAACATAAACAATTGAATAATACAGCGAAAGCAAATCGTTATAAAGAAATGATTTTGAAGGAAGGTAAAAATACCAAATTTGCTCAAGCTATTTCTGACCCAAATTTCTTAATAAGCGAAGAAGAAAAGGAAAATCGTTTACAAACTTATTATAATGATGCTTATGTACAATTCACTGGAGGTCAATTTGTACCTGCTCGTGAAAGACTAGACAAAGTAGAAAGTTTATTTGGTAAAGATTATTCGATGAAGCCTAAATTTGCTTTGCTTGGCGCAATGTGTACTGGTGGAATAGATGGTTCTGATGCGTACAAAACATCACTTCAAGAGATTGTTAGTAAATATCCTGATACGGATGAAGGTGAAAAAGCAGAGGAAATTTTAGCCATTCTTGGAGGTAAAAAAGTTAAAACTAAAACAAGGAAACCGAAAAATTTAGATGCGAATAAAATCTTTAAAGATGAAAAAACAGGTTTTACAGTTAATAATAATTCTCAACATTACATCATAATAGTATATGATGGTAAAAAACTGAAACAAACTATTGCAGCGGCTAATATTTCAGATTACAATAAGAAATATCACCGCTTAAAGCGTCTTCGTACAAGTGGTTTCTTGATTGATGTAAAAACACCAACTATATTAATTCGTCGTTTCAACGATAAGGCTACTGCCATGACTTATGTGAATGAAGTCAATAAAAATGCAGAAGAATTCCTTGGTGTGAAAGATAAAGGTTTACAGGTTTTAGCATTAAACCAAACGAACTATAAACTTATCCTACGTGACCGTTCTAAATGGGAAATCTATGCTGATTTCTTCACAGAGTACTACGTCGAGTAATTTTTTTTGACCTCTAAATGAATGATGTTAAATAATAAACAGCGAAATGGTCTATATGACGATTTCGCTGTTTGTTTTTTATAGTTCTAAGAAGAAATAGCTAAGACAAAAGTTTTCACGTATTGCTTTGTTTTATAAACAATTGATAGTCAGCAGTTTTTTTGTCTGACCTCTGACAGCGAATGCGGTCTGACTTCTGTCTTCTTACTTAAAAAATAAAAGGTGCTCTTTTGCTCCTCTCTGTTCGCCCTTTTAAAGAGTGAACTTGTTTAAGAACAATTACATTTGTATTAGACATTGAATACTACTATTATGCTTAGAAAACTTATTCGCACCAATCCTTTTTTTATAAAATTAGTCAATAAGGAGTTTTGGCCTATGTGGGTCACTTACTTTCCTGTTTTGCCTTATTATTTGTACTTAGCCGCTAGGGCTCGTTCATTTTTCTTTTTCACGGCTGCCAATCCTAGTATCGAAACGGGCGGAATGCTTGGCGAATCAAAGATTGCTATCCTTGATATGATTGGTGATGAATACAAACCGATTAGTTTATTGATAAAACCTAAAACTAGTTTAGAACAGGTTGTAGAAATGATGCAACAGCAAAAAGTCTCTTTTCCAATAGTTGTAAAACCTAATATTGGTGAGCGAGGTCTGCTCGTTGAGAAGGTTGACAATAAAGAAAACCTAGCTAAACACATCAATGAAAACGATATAGAATACATCATTCAGCCTTTCATTACTTACAAAGAGGAATACGCTATTATGTATTATCGTTTTCCAAATGAGCAAGAAGGTACAATTACTTCTATCTGTAAAAAGAAGTTTCTTTCTGTCCTCGGAGACGGGAAATCTACTTTAAAGGAATTGATTTGGCAACAACCTAGAGCTATTTTACAATGGAAAAAACTACAACAGGATTTTACTGCAAATGAGTTGAGCGAAGTTATTCCAAATGGTGAAGAAAGGGAATTAGTGGTCATTGGTAATCATGGTCGAGGAACAACATTTTTGAATGATAATCATCATATTGACAAATCGCTAGAATTGGTTTTTGATAAAATTACTGATGATATGACTGATGTATATTTTGGTCGCTACGATTTGAAATGTTTGTCAATGGCTGAGATGAAGAAAGGGAATCACATTCAAATCATGGAATTTAATGGCGTTGGCGCAGAACCTGCGCATATTTACGATCCAAATTATCCGCTTTGGAAAATCTGGCGTGATTTACTTCGTCAATGGTCTATTGTGTTTCAAATAGGAACTTTTGTTCATAAACATCACAATGTGCCTTATATGTCTATTTTCGAAATGAAGGCTTATTGGAAGGATTTGAAAGCTTATAAAGCTGGTTTGAAGTAAGAGAAAAGTACAACAAGTAATTTATTTTGCACAATTACTGAGTTTATAAACTGAACTTGTTTAAGAACTCATGCTAAAACAAGTTCACTAACTTCCATTAAATTCTAAACTAAACTAATGAATTACCTTAAATTTATTACAAATGTTCTATTTCCTTTCCTTATTCTAAGAATGATGATCTATGTTTCTTCGACAACGGACAATGATGTTTTTTGCAAAAAAAAGAAA
>CAZMEH010000649.1:0-1864 GCA_964564885.1 uncultured Saprospiraceae bacterium
ACTTGTCCCGCCTGCCCCGACATCTCGGTGGAAACCTCAGGATTCTTAACTATACTACCATTCCCGCAGCTACCGTACGATTAGTAGCTTCATCTATCAAGATGATACTACCTGTAACTCTATTTTTAGTATAAGAATCTATAAAAAGTGGCTTGGTAGTACGAAGTAATACTCGACCAATTTCATTCATCTTAATATCTTTATCTTCTAAATCTCTATGTAATGAATTGATATTCAAACGATAGCGAATATCTTTTACAATACATCTAGCATCTTGTGTTGTATGCTTAATTGTATACTTTGCACCTGGAAGAAGAGATTTTGATTCATCGAACCAACAGAGCATTACTTCAATATCCTGTGTCGCTGTTGGCTGATTATTTGGTCTCACAATCATATCTCCTCGACTCAAATCTAAATCATCTTCGAGTAAAATAGTAACGGATTGAGGCGGATAAGCTACTTCTAGTTCTCCGTCAAAAGTATCTATTTTCTTAATCGTAGACGTAAAACCAGAAGGTAACAAGGTTACTTTATCTCCTTTTTTCAAAACGCCACCTGCTACTTGACCTGCATAACCTCTGTAGTCATGAAAGTCATCACTGTAAGGGCGAATAACATATTGAACAGGAAAACGAGTGTCAATATAATTTTTATCACTTGCGATATGTACGTTTTCTAAAAAGTACATTAATGTTGGTCCTTCGTACCAAGGTGTATTTTCAGAACGATTGACAATATTATCACCTAGTAAAGCTGAAACTGGAAGAAAACGAACATCGGAAACATCCAATTTAGCCGAGAACTTTTCAAAATCATCTTGGATTTTCTTATAAACATCTTCAGAGTAATCAACTAAATCCATTTTGTTAATACAAACGACCAAATGTGGGATTTGTAATAACGAGGCGATAATCGCATGACGACGAGTTTGCTCAATTACACCTTTTCTAGCATCTATCAAAATCAAAGCAACATTTGCAGTAGATGCACCTGTTACCATATTTCGAGTATATTGAATGTGTCCTGGCGTATCAGCTATAATAAATTTACGTTTGGGTGTAGCAAAATAACGATAAGCTACATCAATTGTAATTCCTTGCTCTCTTTCAGATTTCAACCCATCTGTTAATAATGCTAAATTCACACCTTCTTCGCCTCTACGTTCACTAGTATTTTTTATTAGTTCGTATTGGTCCTCAAAGATTGATTTACTATCATATAATAAACGACCGATAAGGGTACTTTTCCCGTCATCCACACTTCCTGCGGTCGTAAATCTTAATAATTCCATATCCATAGTTAGAAAGTTTTTTCTGAGGATTTGAATACTTGCCGATGGCAATTTTGAAGAATTGAGGAGTTGATGTTTTGAAGAGTTGAGTAATTACCAATGGTAATTTTGAGCAATTGAGGAGTTGAAATGCAATTATTTGTCTCTTTTCGACTCCTCAAATCTTCAAATTTCACAAAGGGAAATCTTCAAACCTTCTACATTATCTCTTTAACTGAGTTTTTCTTAAAGAATTTAACTTATTAGACAACTCTTCAATTAAAACTCTAGCATTTATATAGTTTTCTTTTGAAATATAAGACAAATCAAAAGAAAGAATAAGTTGACAAAGTATTTTCATTAAACTTCCATAGGCAATTTCTGTAAACCTAACTTGTTCAATGCCACTTTGCCTCACAAATCCTTCGACAATATTAGATAAAACGGAGACACTGGCTCTTCTTATTTGTGAAACTAAACCAAATAGCTCGTGTTTAGGATGATCCTTGGTCAATTCATAAATCAATAAAACTAGCTTTCTAGATAACTTCTACACTTGTGTAGTTTCATAATAGAACGTCCTCATATTAA
>CAZMEH010000650.1:0-6053 GCA_964564885.1 uncultured Saprospiraceae bacterium
TTTGATTGACTTTACAAAACTAATGAACATCTTCCAATGTCGGAAAAGCTGTCACCGTCGTTGTTGTGGAACGTTCATAGATATCAAAAAATCGAGAACAAATAATTATCAAAATAAAATGCAAAAAAACAATCCTCTTCACGGAATAAAATTGATAGAGATCTTAGAATTTCTAGAGAAAGAATATGGTTGGGAAGAATTAGGTAGGAAAATTGATATTCGCTGTTTTAATTTTGATCCATCCGTTAAATCTAGCCTTAAATTTCTAAGAAAAACGCCATGGGCACGAAAGAAAGTTGAAACACTTTACCTAGATTCAATGTAGTTTTTAGATAATTGTAAAATTAAAAAATTACTAATTTTGTTAGATAAGTACTTGGACAAAAGTTTTCACGTATTGCTTTATTTTATAAACAAATAGTCAGCAGTTTTTTTGTCTGACTTCTGACAGCGAATGCGGTCTGACTTCTGTCTTCTTACTTAAAATAAAATTATGACCAAAAAATATCATATCTACATATGAAGAATTAGCGGAGAGTTATCATGCACAGATTGACCATAAAGCTCATAATGCTTATTACAATCGTCTAAATACCCTAAATATATTTCCTGATGTAAATGGAACATCTAAATCAGAAAAAGAAAAGTGAGTAATTACTTATGAAGAATGGCTAAAAATAGAAGATGAATAAAATACCATACAGGATTTTATTTCTCGCATATATCATAAATATATTTTAATTCGTACAAAAATGAATTGAAATATCAATATGCCCCTAATTTCTTTAGCTCCTTAATTTTACCTTTCGGTACTTTCTGTATTAATAATACGTTTGAATGATATTAATATCAACTGAATAAAAAATATTTAACTGTGACTAAAATCACGGTCTATAGCCATTTTAATAACTACTTTTACATTATAATTGAAATTGACTTTTTCTACTTAAAATATTGTTTATGAAATTCTCTTTTAAAGCGATGTGGAACAGTAAGTGTCCTCGCTGCCGACAAGGTGATATGTATAAAAAACCTTTCCAAATGTCAAAACTTTTGGATATGCACGAAAGATGTGAAAAATGTGATCTTGATTTTGAACCAGAACCAGGCTTTTATTTTGGTTCACTGATGGTTTCATATGGTATCTCTGCTTGGATGCTACTGCTTCCTGCCTTGACCTTAGTGTTTTACTTTAAGTGGTCGGTTAATGAGGCAATGATTTTTACAATTTTTATTGCCGTAATTACCTATATCAAGGTGATACGTGGATCTCGTTCTTTATATCTACATCTTATGGCACGTTTTGCGGAAAGTACTTGGAAGTCAGATAATTCTGCTTCAAAATTTGATAAGAGCTTATTTTAAATAAGAGAAAAGAAGTCAGACCGAATCTGCTCACAGCGGATTTGGTCTGACTTCTCTATTCTTATTTAAAAGGATTGTCAACTAAAATCTAATCTGATGAAAACCCTATATTCTTCAAAGTCCCTTCATCTGTAGCCATATGAACTTCGAGCCATTGCATACAAGTGGCAAAATCCTTAAAGCAGTGCTCTCTAGGAATCAAACTTGGAATAATATTAATTCTCTCAAACATATCTAGCGGTTGACCGTGAATATCTGTAAATACAACCGTTATATTTTCTTCTTGTAAATCCTGAATGGCATCCTCCATTGCGTAAAGTCCTGATTGGTCAACATAAGGCACTTTATCCATACGAATAACAACAATATCTAATTCTGGCAATGCTTTTATCATTTCCTTGAAACGGGAAGCAAAACCAAAGAATAATGGCCCATCCAAGTGCTTAATATAAAGTCGCTCTCCTACTTGATCAATGATATTTCCTTCGTCGTCCCAACCCACTTCTCGGGAAAATTCACGCAACGGTGCTATTTTCGTTCTGTCATCGACTACATCAGAAACCGTTTTCATAAATGATAAAGAAGCCAAAACCATTCCTATCGCAACGGCTTCTAATAAACCAACAAAAACCGTTAATAATAATACAACAATCATTATAACAGCATCAGTGATTGGAATCATTTTGATATGTCTTAGCCCTTTATAATCCATCACGCCAATACCGACCGTTACCAGAATACCAGCCAAAACAGCCGCAGGAATTTGTGACGCCGCAGGTCCTAATGACAATAAAACAATCAAAAGCAATATACCTGCAATCATACCAGAAATACGTGTTTTACCGCCTGACTGAATATTAACAACCGTTCTAATGGTAGCACCCGCACCTGGAATACCTCCAAATAATGCAGCTATTGAGTTACCAAGTCCTTGACCGATTAGCTCTTGTTTAGAATTGTGTTTGGAATTAGTCATGTTGTCCGCAACAACCGAAGTCAACAAAGAGTCTATAATACCTAAAGCAGCTAAAGAAAACGCTGATGAAACGTAAGGCAATATACTACCTAAATTAAAATTCGTAAATATATCTAGCCGCAGTACTGGAAAACCACTTGGTATTTCTCCTATTGCACGGTAATTTTCTGGTTTTATAACGAAATATGCCACAAGGGAAACTACCAATAAAGCGACCAAAGTACTCGGTATGGTAGTCGTTATTCGTTTGAAACCATAAATTATAAAAATAGTCGCAAGCCCTAAGACCAATTCCATCCAATTATCTCCAATACGCTCTAAAGCTCTTGGTGTTTTTTTTAATGCACCAATCACACCTTTGGCATTACCTTTAGCCATTTCTAATGCTTTTTGGTTAATATCTTCGGTTGTAATTTTACCTGCACGTTCAATGGTTGTTTCAAAGTCTTCGAGTACCAAGATACCTTCCTCTTCTTCTTCTTGTAAAATATTCTCTAAAATCTTTTCCTCTGCATGAGCATAGTTTTCTTTGATTGTTTCTCTATCATTTTCTGGATAATAACCTAACATCGGAAGGATTTGCGTAAATAAGATAATCACACCAATTCCTGTCATGAATCCAGAAATCACTGGGTACGGTATATATTTTATGTATTGTCCGATGCCAAGTACGCCTAGCACAATTTGAAAAATACCTGAAAGTAAAAAAACCGTTAAGATAGCAGGTAGCGCAGTTTCAAGAGTTCCAAGATCTTGGATTAATCCCGAAATCACCACCATACTTACCGCTGTCATCGGTGCGGTTGGGCCGGAGATTTGAGTTCTTGTACCGCCTAGCCAAGCAGCGAAAAAAGCAATAAATATTGCACCATACAATCCTGCTTGTGCACCCATTCCTGATTGCAAACCAAATGCAAGTGCTAAGGGTAATGCAACAATACCAGATGTTATACCTCCAAAAAAATCACCTTTAATGTTAGTTAAGTCAAACTTGAATATATTCTTCATAAAACTATGGTTATCAATACAATGAGAAAGTTATCTTACTTACTAGTAAAACAAGATAACGAAGAAGTAAAGCTATCCTTTTTTAATGTAACAACCATAATTATTATGTAATAATCTTAAACGGACGCTTCGCTGGACGAGAAAAAACATACTGGAAAAATGCAAAAACATATCTAATCAACTCTTTAAATATAGTTCATTTTTAAACACCTTGAAATGAATTTAGTGCTAATATAATAATATCTATCCTACTACTATCATTTTAGAAAAGAGAGCAGAGGACAGAGACAAAAAACTAAAATCCCTAATTCATTTATTAGTCTTTATTGACAAAATTTACCATAATAATTTAGAAATATTCTAGAGATCCATAAAGTAAAACTTGTTAATCCTGTCTATTATCAATGAAGAATATCGCTCCTCTATTCTAAAAAATGTACCCTAGTATCGATATTTATACTAAAAAGGAGAAACCAACTATCACCTTTACCGTAAAATAGAATCTCACGAAAATGACTTATTACCCTTTATTTGATAGTACTTGTAATTACAAATTAATTAGTAGGCAATATATTAAGTAATAATGTTATATTTAAAATAATTATATTTATAATACTAAAAGATGGCACAATTTTTCGGATTTTAACAGAATACAATCTCTTTAAACAATCAAACGTTTAAAAACGCGGACAATTTAAAATAAGTTCTAAAGGAAATAGATTATGAAACAATTTTTGAGTTTTATTATGTTAACGATGTTTGTTCTACAAGTTGGAGCAACAAACGACCCGTTTCAAAAAGATCCTATAACCACTATATATAGTATTCAATTGATGGCTTCACAAAATCCTCAAGTCACTCAATTTCAAGCAATTAAAGAAATTGGATATATATATTCAGAGCAAGCGGGTAAATTTCAGCGCATCTTTTTAGGTAAATTTGACAATATTGATCAGGCTAATATAAAACTGGCACAACTCAAGTCTTTAGGTTTTGGTGATGCTTTTTTATCAAAAAAACCAGTAGATCCTGCTTCAATGGTTTACACCATTCAGTTACAAACCTATTCAAGCGGTCAACCTATTGAATGGGATAAATGGCGTGGCTATGAAAACTTACAGGTTAATTTGGCTGGTGATGACAAAGTAAAGTTGATGGCAGGTACTTTCAATGACATTCAGTCAGTGAATGAAGAATTACAAATCATCAGAGCAAAAGGTATAAAAGGTGCTTTTATCAGGCATATCAATACAGCATTCATTCATAAAGTGTCTATTTTTGAAATGGAAGTAAGTGAAGGTTCTCGCAATCAGAGAATGACGATCAAAGGCGAATTATACCTTCCTAAACCATCGCAAGTTCCTGTTGCTTATGCCGAATTCAACAAAAATTCTCGTAAATCTGTAAAGGAATTACAAAATTTATTAGCTGATAATTCAAACTACAATGGCAATATTGATGGCGTTTATGATATCAATACAGAAGATGCAATGGATATGTTTGAAGTCAAAAATGCTCGATACCTTACTTACGTAGATCGTGCGGTAAAGATGGAAGATGACGGAAAAAAAGCGATTGGTTTACAGTTTTATGTTAATGAGGTGTACAATAATCCTTTGATGGCATATGGCGGTCTTAAGGAAGTTACACATCCGATGTCTGATGTTTATTTAGCTTATATGTATTTCATTGGAAAGGCAAACGCTAAAGATCAAGACAAACAAATATTAGTCAATAGGTTAATGAATGGTGCTATTCAAAAAACATTCGTTACTAGCGATTACAAAGGAACAACAGAGCTGGATTATGAAAAAAATTATAACTATAATAATCCTTTATTAATCATTAAGCATTTAGGATATATGCAAGACGCATTACAAGATCCGCCGTCATTACCTTGTTGGTTATTTGAAATCCACCCTGAAGAAACGGCTTCTATTTTCAATAATCTATATTCAATGGTTTCGGGTTGTGGTGACTTCATGGATTGGAAAGAATTGAAAGTTTTAAAGACGATTGCTGCTGATCTTGATCCTATTGACCATACTATTAGTGCGAATGATGAAGATGTTCGTATGGCTTACAATGCAAGGAGAGCGCAATTATATCTTGCGCCTACTATTTCAGAAGACGAAGCTAGTGTGATGGATTCTTGGAATACTCGCTTTTGGAAAGGGATGAATACTTGGAAAAACAACGATCCTTTACACAAAAAAATGGTTCTGCCTTTAGAAATGGCTTATTTTCAGGCTTTAGTTAAGTTGGAAAATCACTATTTAGGTAGAGGTTTTACAGAAGATGAATCTAGAATTCTTGGTTTGAGTGTGATGAGAACCGTGGTTAATTATCACTTACAAAGCTATGTGAAATAGTTTGAGAAGTCAGTGATCAGATCGCTACGCTGTCGGATCACCTACGGCTGTCAGATTCAGACAATACGAATTATAGTTTCAAAACCAGATGTCAAACGTTTTGATTATTACAAAAACTAAAAGAGCCAATACAATTCTAGAATTGTATTGGCTCTTTTTTAATTTAATATCTGACAGCGGTAGGCGATCTGACAGAGAGCCTGTCTTCCGACAGGCAGGCGTACGACCTGACTGCTGACTGCTGACTGCTCAAAAAAAATTATCTTTTTGGCTTATAATTAGACTTTTTCAAAAATTCTTGCGAATTATCCAATTTAATCATTTGTTCAAAA